>JBBQTU010000118.1:0-12920 GCA_038213005.1 Tepidisphaerales bacterium
ATGCCCCGCCGCGGCGGGCAAGCCGTGGGCTACCGTCTGTTGCCCCTGACGGGGCCGGAAAACGACGACTTACGGAAATATGAGACGTCCGAACAACTGGGCGTGCCCGTTTTTTCGGGCAGATGCAAGTTGCGCGTCAGCTAGTGGTTAGAGCGAATACGGTGCTGAAAGAGGTGTCGCCCTTTCGGGGCTCATTCAGGGTGAATGGTTCTTTCCCAGGGCTGCGCGAGTACGCTTCCCCTGGGCTTAAGAATGCCGCCCCGTTGGGGCTAAGAAATCGCGTGCCCGGAAAAATGGGCACGCCCCTTGTCGCCTTGTCGCCGACGGGTGGCCGACGGGTGGCGGAGGGAGGGGGCTTGGGGTACACTACCGGGCTCAAAATACGGGTATTTCCCGGGGCATCATAGATGGCCGACTGGCCACGAAATCGGCTTTGTTTCCCATGCAGATTCGGAATTTTTCGATTATCGCTCACATTGACCACGGCAAGAGCACCTTGTCAGACCGCCTGCTCATGCGCGCCGGTGCCATCACCGAACGCGAGTTTAAGGAGCAGATCCTGGACGACATGGATCTGGAACGCGAGCGCGGGATCACCATCAAGGCATCGGCGGTGACGGTGTTCCACGAGCACAGGGGGGAGCAGTTCATGCTGAACTTCATCGATACCCCGGGGCACGTGGACTTTCACTACGAGGTGCAGAAGGCCTTGCAGGCGTGCGAAGGGGCGATCCTGGTGGTGGACTCCACGCAAGGGGTGCAGGCCCAGACGGTGGCCAACGCGTATGCGGCGATCGACGTGGGTCTGGAGATCATCCCGGTGATCAACAAGATCGACCTGCCATCCGCCCAGTGCGTGGCGGTGGCGGAGGAAATTGAGCAGGTGCTGGGATTCCCGGCAGAGGATGCGATCCTGGTGTCGGCCAAGACCGGACAGGGGATCGACGAGCTGATCACGCGGTTGTGCGACCAGTTACCCCCGCCGCGCGGCAACCCGGATGCCCCGACACGCGCGCTGATTTTTGACAGCATTTACGACGACTACCGGGGCGTGATCGTGTACGTCCGGGTGATCGACGGGGCGATCGCCAAGGGGCAGAAGATCCGCTTCATGGGCAACGGCAAGGAATACCAGGTGACGGACCTGGGCAAGCTGACGCCAAGACCCGTGAAGGTGGAGCGGATCGGCCCGGGCGAGGTGGGTTTTGTCGTCGCGGCGATCAAGGACATCCACGACATCCGCATCGGCGATACGATTACGGACGTGGAACGGCCGGCGGCCGAGGCGCTGCCGGGGTACAAGCCGATCCAGCAGATGGTGTTCTGCGACTTTTACCCAACGGGCAAGACGCAGTATGACGAGCTGCGGGATGCGATGGACCGGCTGCAGCTCAACGACTCGAGCTTTACGTTTTCGCCGGAGTCGTCGGACGCGCTGGGCTTCGGGTTCCGCTGCGGATTCCTGGGCCTCTTGCACATGGAGATCATCCAGGAGCGTCTGGAGCGTGAGTTCAGCATCGAGATCATCCAGACGGCGCCGACGGTGACGTACCAGGTGCAGTTGACGGACAAGAGCGTCGTGATGATCGACGCTCCCAGCGACCTGCCCGACCCCACCTATGTGGAGGAGATCCGCGAGCCGTTCATCAAGCTGGACATGATCCTGCCGGGTGACAGCGTCGGGGCGATGATGAAGCTGTGCGAGGATCGCCGGGGCACGTATGTCAAGACGGAGTACATCGGGGCCACCCGCGTGATCCTGACCTACGAGGTGCCGCTGGCCGAGGTGATCTACGATTTTTATGACAAGCTCAAGAGCTCGACCCGCGGTTATGGCACGATGGATTACGAGCTGATCGGATTCCGCAAGGGCGAGCTGGTCAAGCTGGATATCCTGGTTAATGGAGACCGGGTGGATGCGCTGTCGGTGATCGTACATCGCGAGGCGGCCGAGGCCCGGGGGCGAAAGCTGCTGGTGCGGCTGAAGGCGGAGATCTCCAAGCACCTGTTTGAGATTCCACTGCAGGCGGCGATCGGCGGCAAGATCGTGGCGCGAGAGACGATCAAGAGCGTGGGCAAGAACGTGACGGCCAAATGCTATGGCGGTGACGTGAGCCGTAAGCGCAAGCTGCTGGAGAAACAGAAGGAAGGCAAGAAGCGGATGAAGCGCATCGGGAGCGTGGATATTCCGCAGGAGGCCTTCATGGCGATCCTGGAGTCGGACGACTGATCCAGTGATGGGCCCAGCGATGGCGAGGATGAAATGGCGGTTGGCTATCCGATCATCCTGGACCTGACCGAGTTGCCGATTGTCATTGTCGGCGGCGGGCAGGTGTCGATGCGCAAGGCGATGACACTTCTGGAGAGCGGCGCGACGGCGGTCACAGCGATAGCCCCCCGCTTCCATGCTGATTTTCCCTCGGCCGTGCGGCAGATAGCGGAGTTGTATCGCAGCGAGCATCTGGTTGGCGCCCGGCTGGTCTTTGCTGCCACCGACGACGCGGCGATTAACGAGCAGGTGGTGTGCGACGCGCATGTGCGGGGGCTACTGGTGAACCGGGTGGATCACGAAGGATCAGGCGACAGCGATTTCACGGTTCCGGCGGTGCATCGGGACGCCTCGCTGGTGATTGCGGTGGCGACGGGGCATTCGCCGGCACTGTCGGCGGAGGTGCGGAATCGCTTGGCCAGGGCGCTGGATCCGGGGTGGGCGCGGCTGGCAAGTTTGTCGGAGGCGATTCGGCCGCGGATACTGGCGATGGCGGCCCTGGGACCGGATGGGCGGCGTGAGATATTCCGCCTGCTGGCGAGCGAAGAGGCGATGCGGACGGCTCGCGAGGGGGATGTCGAGACCTTGTGGAACTGGTTGTGCACGCACCCCGCGCAGTTGGGGCGGACATAGCAGGGCCTAGAATAGGTGGGTTATGGCCAGCGTTGCCCAGATCGGTCTGTTGGTGCTGATCCTGGTCGCTTACGTCGTTGGCGGAGCGATGACGGTGGTGCGCGCCCGCGCCAGCCTGCGGCAATTGAAAGACGCGCCGGGCACGGACGCCGTCGGTTCGAGGCGGGCGCCTGCCAGAGCAAACCGGATTTCACTGACGCTGCTAAGCCTGGGGCTGGCGATGAGTGTGATCCTGCTGGTCTGGCACAGTTGGAGCAGCAACCCGCAGCAGCCGCTGCAGGACAGTTTTTCGGCGATGCTGGGGCTGGCGATTCTGCTGGCGGGATTTGTGACCTACATCCAGTGGACGCGCCCGATCGCGGCATTGGAATGGTTTGCCATGCCGATCGTCATCATGCTGCTGCTGATGGCGGGACATTTCGGCGAGGCCGCCCCGCAGACCTATGTGCCAAGTGCCTATTCACTGGTGCATCGGGGGGCGACGCTGCTGGGGGCGGTGGGGTTTGCCATCGCGGCGGCATGCGGGGCGATGTATGTTCGCTCAGCGCGTTCACTGCGGGCCAAACGTCTGGAGGTGGTCAGCACGTTCGGTTCGCTGGAGCGGCTGGAACATCTGACCCATGGGGCGGTGACGCTGGGCTTCGCGTTTTTCACGGTCGGGTGCCTGGCGGGGATCGCATGGGCGTCTCAACTGCACGACAAGACGCGGCTGGGGCAGCACTGGTTCAGCGTGCTGCTGGCGAGCATGGTCTGGCTGGTCTACGCGGTGGTGCTGCATACGCCGATCACGCCGCGGCTGCGGGGCAGGCGTAATGCACTGCTGAGCATCGCCGGTTTTATCCTGATGCTTGCAGCCATTTTTGCGGTGTTGCTGATGCCGCAGAAAGGAGGCTGATGCAGCGTCTGCTGATGATGGGGCTGA
Source organism: Tepidisphaerales bacterium (assembly GCA_038213005.1). Lineage (GTDB taxonomy): Bacteria > Planctomycetota > Phycisphaerae > Tepidisphaerales > Tepidisphaeraceae > JBBQTU01. Next base: position 3,825 of record JBBQTU010000118.1, read on the forward strand.
ATCACGTCACAGCGCCGCTGGCGGTGCGCGAGCGATGCGCCTTTACCCCAACCCGCCTGCGCGAGGCGATGGCGCAGTTCAAGCAGTCGTTCGCCGGGGCGGAGCTGGTCATCCTGTCCACCTGCAACCGGGTGGAGCTCTACACAGCGCGGCCGGTGCATGCGCATCCGCGTCGCGAGGAACTGCTGGCGTTTCTGTGCAAGTTCCACGGGGTGGAGGCCGAGGTGCTCAAGCCGCATCTTTATCTGAAGATGAATCGTGCGGTGGCCGACCACCTGTTCACGGTGGCGGCGTCGCTGGATTCGATGGTGGTGGGCGAGACGCAGATTTTGGGGCAGGTGCGCGATGCATGCGAGATGGCCGGTGAGGCGCAGACGTTGGGGGCGCTACTGAATCCGCTGTTTCAGCGGGCGATCGCGGCGGCCCGCGAGGTGCAGTCGCAGACGCATCTGAGCGAGGGACGGCGGAGCATCGCGAGCATCGCGGTGGACTATGCCCAGCGGATTTTTGACCGGTTTGACGACAAGACGGTGCTGTCGATCGGAGCTGGGAAGATGAGCCGGCTGGTGCTGACGCACCTGGCGGAGCTGCAGGTCGGCAAGCTGTTGGTGACCAACCGCGACATCGAAAAGGCGACGGCCTTGGCGGAGCAGTTCGGCGGGCAGGCGGTGGCGTTTGATCAGTTGCCAGCGCACCTGGCGGCCGCGGACATCGTGGTGTCGGGCACGGCATCGGCCGAGCCGATCATCACGCGGAAGCTGTTTGAAGGCGTGCTGCACCAGCGGCGCTATCGCCCGGTGTTCCTGATCGATATCGCCCTGCCGCGCGACATCGAGCAGGCGGTGGGCGAGCTGGAGAACGTCTACCTGTACAACATCGACGACCTGCAGACGGTGGTGGCGGCGACGAATACCGGGCGGCAGGCGGCGGCCGAGGCGGCGAAGCAGATTGTGATCGGGCGGGTCGATGAGTTTGTCGTCTGGCATCACACGCGCGAGGCGGGCCCGCTGATCGAGAAGCTGTACGGGCGGTCGCACGAGCTGGCGAGAGAAGAGGTGCGGCGCACGCTGAGCAAACTGCCCAATACGACCGACGCCGAGCGGGCGCACCTGGAGGAACTGGCCCGCCGCATCGTCAACAAGCTTCTGAATGATCCGGTGCAGGCGATCCGCAGCAGCAATGCGATGGACGGGGCGAGTCCTTACCTGCATGCGATGACGCGGCTGTTCCGGCTGGATCGGCCAGTGCCCGGTGAAGCGCCGGGTGAAGCGCCGGGGAAACCGGCGGAGACGCCCGAGATTGGCGAAGAGTCGGGGCTGCGGTAGACATGGCCCATTGGGAGAGTTGCGGCTCCGTCGCGTTCAACCCCCTGCCTAACGCTACAGCGCAAGTCCACTGCGCGTCCTCAAAGTGGGGCGGGCCGCCTCGGCCGCCCATTTGGTTGCCGACGGATCACGCTTGAGGATGCTGGCGGAACAAGGAAGCGCTGTGGCCTGAATCTTGGTTATCGGAGTGCCGAGTGTCGCGGCAAGGGCCGAAACGGGCGGCCGAGGCATGGGGCGTGATCTGCGGGGAAGGGTTGGGATGCTCCTGTGCGGGCGAGGACGCCACGCACTACTTGTGCGGACTCGCCCGGTTCAAGTGGGATCGGCGTACCGGAGCGTGTAGCGCAGGGCATAGTCAGAAGATGAAGACGGCGGCGGCGACGACGCTGGTCCAGAGGCCTTTCTTGTCTCCTTCGGCGGTCTGGACGAAAGCGCGGGTTTTGACGATTTCACCGCTGGCGTGGTACTGCTGCTCGCGTTCGTCCCAATCCTGTTCGGCGTTGAATGAGATGCCCAGGGTGGTGGCGAGCATGGTGGCGGACATGTCTTCCACGAGATCCTCAACGCGTTTTTCGGTCACGCCATAGCCATGGTGTTCGGCGATGTAGCCGTAGGCGTGGTTCTTGGGGATGGCCAGGCCGATGCCGGCGCAGACCAGGCGATTGGGCTCGTCGGTGGCGGCCTCGGCCAGGACGACGAAGGTGATGGCGCCGGGGCGGAGCTTGGGGATTCCGTCGCGCGGGCTGATGATCTTGCAACTGGTGGGGTAGATGGAGGAGACGCGGACCAGGTTCTGTTTTTCGATGCCGGCATCGCGCAGGGCAAGCTCGAAGCTCTGGAGCTTGTGGACGTGCCGGCCGACGCCCTTGGTGAAGAACATCTCCTTGGGGATCATGGCGTCTGGTGAGTCGGAGGTTGCGAACATTGCGGTCTCCTGGGCAGAGGGCATTAGATTTTGTCGTCCCACTCCGGCGGCAGCAGCAGGACCGGGATGGGGGTGTTCTTGATGAGTTCCACCGGGACATTTCCGGCCAGCAGGCGGGCGAAGACGTTCTTGCCGGTCATGCCCAGTACGATGAGGGTGACCTGTCGCTCGCTGGCGGTGGAGAGGATGGCCTTGGCGACGTCGTCGGAGAACATCAACAGGGTCTGGACGGCGACGGAGGCGTCCTGGAGAGTCTGGCGGAGTTTGCTGACGGCGGCCTCGCCGTCGGCCTGTTCCTGTTCGCGCATCTGCCCGCCGGAGGGACGGGAGACGTGCATGATGATGACCTCGGCGCTGAGGCGGCGGGCGAGGTCGGCGACCGGGCCGGCGGCCCGTTCGGCGGCCCACGGACTGCTGACGGCGATCAGAATGCGGCTCATGACTGTTCCTTTTCCATCGGCAGGCTTTCCATCATATCACGCAGACATCGAAGGGCCTTACCACGGTGGCTGATCTGGTGCTTGGCGGACGAATCCAGTTCGGCCGTGGTGCAGCCCATCTCGGAGACGTAGAACAAAGGATCATACCCAAAACCGTTGTGCCCGCGAGGGGTGCGGATCAGCCGGCCTTCGACAGTGTCGCGCGCCGTGAGCAGGATCCGGCCGGACGGATCGGCCAAGGCAAGCACGCAGACGAAGCGGGCGGTGAGGCGATCATCGGGCACGCCCGCCACCTGGCGGAGCAGCAAGGCATTGTTGTCGGCATCGCCCTTGCCAGCACCGTTAAGTTCGGCCCAGCGGGCACTGTGCACGCCGGGCTTGCAGTCCAGGGCGTCGACTTCCAGGCCGCTGTCGTCGGCGAGTGCCCAGGTGTTCAGGGCCGTGGCGTAGTAGGATGCCTTGAGACAGGCGTTGGCGCGAAAGGTGTCGCCGGTTTCTTCAACGGGCTCGAGCGAGCGATGCTGGGACAGGTCGGACCACTCAAAGCGATCAGAGCCAAGCATGTCGCGGAATTCGCGGACCTTTCCCTGGTTGCCGGTTGCGATCAGCAGCTTCATTTGTCATCCAGTGACTTGAGTTTCCCGGTGCCTTTGGTGGGCTGCTGGCCGGTGGGCGAGATCGTCTTGAGCGTCACCGGCGGCTCCAGAGCGCCGTTATTGAGGATGGACGCCTCGCGACGGGGGATCTGGGACAGCACGGAGGGGTCGTATTCCACACGTTCCACGCCGGCCTTATCCTTGATCCGCTTGCCCAGGACTTCGCCATTGGTGTGGAAGTTGGGAAACTTGGCCATCAGTTCATTGATGGAGGCATCGCGAATACTCAGGGTGCGCCCCACCAGATGCACGATCGCGCCATCGGTGTCGGTGTAGGTCATTGGGGTTCGCGGGTCCAGGACGCGGTCGACCACCATCACCCGCTCGTTTTCGGCGTGGCTGACGCGAGAGGTATCAGGCTCTTCCACGACCGCGGCGGCCGCAGGCCACTGCCCGACGTATACGAAACTCGCGAACTCGAGATGGAGGCAGAAGGCCTCATGCCCCTGGGATCGCAGGAGACGGACGGCGGCGACGGCGGCTTTCCTGCGGGCGGGATCCTCTCGATAGACGCCGATCAGGAGGGTCCAGCGGGCGTCCTTGGGAGCATTCTGGATGTTCCACTCGGGCGGACCCTCGTCGCCGGGGGCGTCCAGCGGAACCAGCAGGCAGGTGGGGAACAGTGCGGTGTCGCGGCCATTGCGCAGGGCGCCCAGCCGTTTACGGTCGGCGTGGGCCCGCTCGGCATCCTTGCTGTCGGCACTGTCGGTGGCCTGCAGTTCGACGCTGCGATAGAAGCCGAAGAAGAGCGTGCTGTTGTGTTCGCCGTGGACCACGTACCAGGCGCGATCGCCGGTCTGTTTGACCATGGCCTCGCGGACGCGTTTGGCCTCCTCGATGCGGGCGGGGCCTTCGAACGTCTGGCAGGAAATCGTCCAGCGGGCATCGGGCGGGGCAGTGGGCTGCTTGTCGGGCTTGTCGGCGGCGAAGGCCCCCGTCACCGGCAGCATGGCCAGTATTCCCAACAGGACCAGCGGATAACAAAGGGTCTGTCTCATGACGATTCCTCAAACAAGGCCGGCCGGGTCAGAAGGCCACTGGCGGCATGATACCAGACAGCGGAGAAAATGCAGAAGCCCGGGATTGTCCCGGGGTGGCACCGCGAACACAAGAACCTGCCAGCGGGGCGTGCCAGCGGGGCGGGGTGCAGGGGCGCGTCCACGTGGGTGTGCTACGAACTGGGCATGGGCATGGTACAGCACCGCCAGCCTGTTCATCTGCCCCCGGCCCGGGCGTGCCCGTTTTCCCGGGCAACTCAGAAATCCAGCCCCATTGAGCAGCAGCGCACCCGTGGCACATGCGCCCTCGCTTGTAGCAATTTCCGTTTCGCGACAGCTCGTCCTTACTCCGCTGCTGCTCAATGGGGCTCACCGATCTCCACATCGCAAGGCCGCCCGGAAAAACGGGCACGCCCTACAGTTCCTTCGCATTCTCGGGGCGATTCACCCGGCCTGCCCAGTTGTTCGGCCGCGGCATGGGTGCCTTCAAATGCCTGGTAGTCAGCGGGGTGTGGAGAATATCTCCGCCCCGGCGGCTGCGCGGTTCATGACGTAAACCCCTCACCCCGTGACCGCACAGCTACGCCCACGCGTCTCTGCCTGCCATCCAGTCGGCCGTCCGCCCCCGGTCGGCCATCCTCCGGCCCAAACGACAACCCCGGATTCGCCTCACCCGCCCAATCAAGAACCCGGCGCATCTCACACAGCGCCAGCCCAGCACTGCCCGAAAGTAGGCAGGCCGCCTGCGCAGCATCTCGCCGCGGCGGACCGGCCTGCTCCCCCCCCCCCGACATCGCAGTCGAACCTGGAGACTTCGCAAGTCGGCGCGGCCCGTCTTTCACGTCGCCGAGACGGTGGAATACGAGGACCGTCTCTACCTCTGACGGCTGTTCACCTGGCACTATGGAATCAACCCGCGACGATATTTGCCGGCAGATGTACCAGAAAATCCCCCAACGGTCGTCTCTGCCGGGCCTGACGCCCATTGGCGATCTCATTTAGCCCAGACGCTACGGCCTCGGTTATGGATCGAGACAGAGCAATCCTGTCCGGTTTGCCGTTTCCGCCAAGGCGTTTCATTTCCCTGCTGCTGGTATACTGCTACGCATGAATCATGCACGTGCGGCCGTTGGCAGATTGCGTCGATGGGGATGGACATCGCTGCGTCCGATGGCGACAGTGCTGGCTCTTTGCGTCTTGCACGCCCCCCTGGTGGCGGCCCAGCCGCAGGTAAGCCTCCTGCTGGCGCCCGCCGACGGCGGTGTGGGCGCCCAGGCCAAAGCCTGGCGATTACAGGTTGACCAGGCGGCGATGAACCGCATGGGGCGAATCGCGGGGATGCATCTGACCAGCGGCGAGGCCGTGCAGCGACTGCTGTTGCGCCCGGAGTTCATCGAGCGGCCTGGCCGCGCGCTGATCGCAGCGCACGTGTTTGACGCGGACCACGTGCTGTGTTCGCGCATCGTTCTTCGTCCCGGGGCACCGGACGTCTGGCTTAGCGTGCGCAGCGCGCTCACCGGCAAGGTCCTGGTGCAGGAGACCGTCAGCCTCCGTGATGAGAAGGCACTCGCCGCCACCCTGGACAAGCTCGGCGCCGCGATACTGGCCGCACCGCCGGCCAAACCGCAGACGATGCTGGGCATCACCTCGCTGCAACTGCACACACGCTTCGGCCGCCCCGACCCGGACCCGGCGACCGAACTGCTGGTGGCGGAGATACGACGACGCCTCGAGCGCGTGCCCAATCACACGTTCATTGACCAGGATCTGGCTGCGTTTCTTCTTGAGGAGGCGAGCCTTGAGAAAGGAGCGCTCCCCGGGCAGCCGCACGCGGCGCACGACGATTACCTGCTGATCACCGGCGAGTTGACCAGCGAACTTAATAGCGATTCGCCGTACGCCATCCATCTTCGCACCAGATACGGCGGGAAGGACCTTCCCGTGGACGTGGCCGGCCGGCGAGGCCAGTTCGTTGCCCTCGATGAGCAGGCGGGCGATAAGCTGCTCGAGGCGATCAAGGTCGCGGGCATCGACACCGGTCCGCAGCTCAGCGATGCCGACCGTCAAAGAGCGCGTGCCGCCCGGCAGTTGGTCCAGTCGGTGGCGACGGCGATCCCCGATGGCTGGCGCACCAATGCGTCCGAAGTCCAAAGCGCGGTGGAGGCCGTCCGGCAGGCCCGGGCCGCCCTCCCGGGAAGCATTCAGCCGCTGGCGGCGCTTCGCCGAGTCCTGCTCAATCCACGGTTGGCCACCGAGCCCGAAGGCCAGGATCTGCTGGAGATTCGCGGCGACTACGTCAACCAGTTTCCCGGCACTTTCCAATGGGCGGACTTGACCAGCCAACAGATTCGCGGGCTGCGCGCGGCCGGGCAACCCGAACTTGAGCTTGCGTTTGCGAAGAAGCTCACCGAAGCGATGCTCAGGGGTGAGTCCGATGCGCCGCAGGAATCATCGGACCAGCCGGCCATCCAGACGCTGGTTCAGCAGGGTGAGCACCAACTGGCGTTCTACTACGCATTGGCCGCACTCGGCACCCAGCACAAGATGGCGGCACCGGCCCTGGAACTCCTGGCCACCCAGGAGTTTGACGCGGGCAACACGGTCTATGCGCTCAACGCACTCAAAGCCCTCGCCGAGTACTGCCCGGGGCGGGAACTGGCGTGGCTGGACAAGGACAACCACGCCCAGAAGGTTGCCGGTTCGCAGCTCGGCGACTGGTTCAAACCGATTCTCGCCACCCGCACGCAGACGGCCATCAGCTATCCCGAGCCGCCAGAACTCACTGCCTGGCCCACGGTGCCGACGGAACTCGCCGCCGGCCCCACGACGCTACCGGCCGCGACCACCATTGCGGTCCCACAGGGCAGCAGGCTCCTGGCCATGGCCAGCGGAACACAGCTTGACGCCCTGCTGGTGAACGGCAACGCACTTTCGCTCTGGGACCCGCAGACCGGCGATCGTCGGCAGATTGAGGGCATTCCGTATCACGCGGACTGGCAAGCGCGCTCAGCGCGGCTGTTTGCCGCCGGCAAGACCGCATTCCTCTTCTGGCCGGACAGGGGCTTCTGGCAGATTGACGCCCAGACCGCACAGGCAAGCTCCCCTGCCCTGGGCCAGTTGAATAAGCCTCGGATACAGGCTGTCTGGCAGCATGGTAACTCGCTCTATCTGGCGGGATCCTGCCTTCCCGAAACCGCCGACCGCACCGCGGTCGATTCCGAAGCTACCCCTGCCGGCTTCATCGCCGTGCAAGCGCCCAGCCAGGCAGACTACAAGATCTACCACGCCCCGGCCGACACAGGTGCTGTCATTGCTGTAGCCCCCGCCGACTCCGGCCAGTTCACCGCCATCCACGAGAACGGCGCGCTCACACGCTTTGACGCGGCCACCAGCAAATGGACATGGCTGTGCGATTCCAGACAATCCCTGTCTCGCGAGCGCCTGTTTCTGGTGGGCCGCCCCGAGAACCTGATCGTGATGCCGGTGGACGTGCTCAACCCGGTGCAGTTGTACCGCGTCACGCCGCGCAACTGGCAATGGTCGCCCCTCTCCTACATGCCCGGCCCCTCCGCACTAGGCTACCCCCAGTACGTGCATGAGTGGTATTGGTCTGCGACCCCTGGCGGACAGAGTGTGCCTCTCACCTGCCCGCCCGTTGATCTGACCGACGATGGCAAGTGGTTCTGGATGCTGGACTGCAACGGCGCCATCGCTGGCAGCACTGACGGCGAGCAATTTGCCGGCCCGTTCAAGATGGCCACCAGCGGCCTGATGCTGGCAGCGCACGGCTCGTCGCTCTATCTGGGTTCCACAAATACAGTCACGGTGATCCCGCTGCCTCAACTGCAGGCCCTGGCGCAAGGCGCAACCAGATCCGCCCAGCAGGTGTTCACCGACACCCAAGCCGCACTGCAGAAGTGGACGCAATCGATGCCGCCGCTGGCGCGCGCTGCCTATTTCTGCAAGGTGCGTCGGCCCGACCTGGCGGCCGACGATTGCCTCAAGAGCCAACTCGTCAAGACACCCGCCGGAGCAGTGGCGGTGGCGAAGATTCTGCTCGGCGCCACCCGCGACAAGGAAGCGCTCGACCTCTTGCGCCCGCTGATCTCGCTTCCCCAGAACATTACGGTCAAGGAACTCGAGATCACCTGGCTCAAGGCCCTGCAGGGAAGCAGCCGCTGGGATGAGCTGCTGACGCTGGTGCCGCAACTCTGGAAACAAAGCCCGTTGCGCGGCGAGCTGATTCCGGATGAAGAACGTTTCTGGGCCTATTGGGACGCCATGTTGAGCAGCCAGCCGAGCGAGGTGCGCGAGACATGGCTCTGGGGACTGCTCGACGGTCACCTGCCGGACGCGCCCTGGTCATGGACCGATGAACCGGCATATCGGCAAATGGGGCTGGAAATACAAAAGAGCGCGACGCGATGCCTGCTCATGCATCTGGCTGGCAAACGTCAATTTCAGAAGATCCTGGCCCACCCGCAACTGGGTGCCAAACGGTGGGATGAACACAACGTCGGCGGCGCATGGGCGCTCTACCTCGCCGCCGGACAGCCAGAGCAAGCCTTGGAGGCGGCTGACAAACCCGATACGCGGGCTCGCGTGCTGGTCGAACTGGGCCGCTTCGACGACGCCCTGGCGATGCTGGACAAGACGACCATCCACTGGAACTCCTGGACGATGGAATCCCTGGCGCGGGCCGCGATGTACCAGCACAAGTGGGACCTTTATGACCAGTGCCGCCAGCGCGCC
>JBBQTU010000119.1:0-12837 GCA_038213005.1 Tepidisphaerales bacterium
CCCGAAGTCTCCGCGGCGATGCAGAAGGTCGTCGACGCCTCCGGCGTTTCAGTGGACTGGGTCGAGTTGCCCGCCGGCGAGGCCGCGCTCAAGCAGGGCTTTGACGATGTGCTGCCCAGCCGCGTGCTGACCGCCATTCAGGCCCACAAGGTTGCCATCAAAGGCCCGGTGACAACGCCGGTCGGCCGCGGCTTCAAGAGCGTCAACGTCCAACTGCGGCAGAAGCTGAACCTCTACGCCGCCATCCGGCCAGTGATGAGCCTCAAGGGCGTCGCCACCCGCTTTGAAAACGTTGACCTGGTCATCGTGCGCGAAAACACCGAAGGCCTTTACAGCGGCATCGAGAACGAGGTGGTTCCGGGCGTCGTGACCAGTCTGAAGGTCGCCACCGTCACCGGCTGCACGCGAATCGCGCGCTATGCCTTCCGCTATGCGACCAAGCACAAACGCAAGAAGATCACCGTCTTCCACAAGGCCAACATCATGAAGCTCACCGACGGCATCTTCCTCAATGCCGCCCGGTCCATTCATGATGAGGAGTATCCGAACATCGACTACGAAGAGGTGATCATCGACGCCGGCTGCATGAAGCTGGTGCAGAACCCCGAGCGATTCGATGTCCTGCTGATGGAGAACTTCTACGGCGATCTGGTCAGCGACCTGTGCGCCGGGCTGGTCGGCGGCCTGGGCGTCGTCGCAGGTGCCAACATCGGCGACGATGCGGCCGTCTTCGAAGCCGTCCACGGCTCGGCACCCGACATCGCCGGCAAGGGCATCGCCAACCCGCTGGCCTGCATCCTCTCGGCAGTCATGATGCTCCAGCACATCCACGAGGACGCTGCCGCCACGCGCATCCAGTCAGCCTGCCGCAAGGTGATGGCCGACGGCCACGTCCGCACCACGGACCTGGGCGGCAAGTCAACGACGGTCCAGATGACCGACGCCATCATCGCGAACATGGGACAAGGACCGGCGCATCAATAACCGTCCGGTTCAAAAAGGCCAACCCCCTTCCAGCCTCCCCCAAGGGGGAGGAGTCAGAAAAGATCATCCCGCCATTCCTGCCAGTTATTGATGCGCCGATCCTAAAGCAATGCTGCGCCGCAGCCGGCCCACGCCTGCGCGACGGTTCCCAAGTATTGTAATTGCTGTAGCTGGGAATCTACATGGACAGGGCCTGCGGGTTTCGCCGGGCAGGCGGGGCTTTACTTGACGTTCCGGTCGCTGGCGGTAGGGTATCGGCAGTTTGTGAAGGCGAAAAGACTGTGTCCACCGCGACTATACCCGCCAAAAAGCCAGTGATGTCCCCTACCGACGGCCGTCAGGATGCGGCGTCCGCGCTCACGTTGCAGGTGACGGATCGCAAGCTGTTGGCTTGGATGTTCCAGTTCCTCAAGCCGGTGAAGTGGCTGGCCCTGCTGGCGTGCATTTACGTTGTGCTGGCCGTGGCCGTCGAGATCTTCATTCCGCGGCAGATGGGTCTGGCGATCGACACGATCAACCATTTCAGCTTCGGGAGCGAGAACACCGCGCAGGGGTTCTGGCCGTGGCTGCTGTCGGGCGAGGGAACGGGCGGGAAGATACGCACCACCGTGCTTCAACTGGTGGGGCTGGTCGTACTGAGCGCGGTGATCGGGTATCTGCGTAACGTCTCATCGATGAAGCTTTCGATGGCCATGGTTTATTACATCCGCGAGGCCACCTACGACAAGCTGCAGCAGGTGGGGTTTGGCTTTCATGACACGATCAGTTCGGGCCAGCTCATCAACCGGGCGCTGACCGACCTGCAGAACGTGCGCGTCTTCCTGCAAAGCTGCGTGCTGACCGTGCTGGAGATTGTGCTGATTGTCGGCGGGTTTGTCATTCTGCTGCTGACGCGTCAGCCGTGGGCGGCGATGATCGCGCTGATCCCGCTGCCGCTGTGGACGTGGTACATCCTGCGTTTCAGCAAGAAGGTGCAGCCCAGCGCCAAGGCCGTGATGGAGGCCGGGGACCGCAATGTGCAGTTGATCACCGAGGCGATCGCCGGGGTGCATGTCATCAAGGCGTTTGGCACTGAGGCGGCCGAGATAGACAAGTTTGGGGGCAACTGCGACCAGTTCTATCAGACGGTGCGGCATCGCGTGTCGCTGTTCGCCAACTTCAATCCGATCATCCGGGGTATTGCCACTGCGACGCAGCTTGGGCTGGCCGCGGCGACGCTGATCATGATGCTGTATGCCAGGATGACGGTGGGCGACTACCTGATCGTGGGCTGGGCGATGGGAGCGATCCTGGGGCGGCTGCAGCAGGTGGCGATGATCAACGAGCAGTATCAGAACGCGATCGTTTCGGCCAAGCGTCTGTATGAGGTATTGGCGGCGCCGGCGACGGTTGGGCACAACGACGAGGCGATGGCACTTCCGGCGGGCCATGGCCGGGTGCAGTTCCAGAATGTCGCGTTTGGCTATGACCCGGCCAAGCCCGTGCTGCAGGATATCAACCTGGAAGTGCCGGCAGGGTCGATGATCGCAATCGTAGGCCCGACGGGATCGGGCAAGAGCACGCTGGTGAGCCTGATTTCGCGTTTTTACGACCCGCAGCGGGGGCGCATCCTGATCGACGGGGCTGATATCCGCGATGTGAAGCTGACGAGCCTTCGCGGGCAGATCATGTATGTGTTCCAGGAGACGTTTTTGTTTTCGGCGACGGTCGCCAACAACATCGCCTACGGCAAGCCGGATGCGACAGCGGGAGAGATCGAGATCGCGGCCCGGCTGGCGCAGGCGCATGAGTTCATCATGGAACTGCCCAAGGGGTACGACACCGTGCTGGCAGAGCGCGGGGCCAGTCTCTCAGGCGGGCAGCGGCAACGGCTGGCGATCGCCAGGGCGATTCTAAAGAATCCCCGCATCCTGGTGCTGGACGACGCAACGGCGGCGGTTGACCCGGAGACCGAAGTGCTGATCCGCCGCGGCATGAAACTGCTGCTGCACGAGTGCACGACGTTTGTGATCGCCCATCGCCTCTCGACCGCCCGGGCCGCGGACTTGGTGGTGGTGGTCGAAGACGGGCGCGTGACTCAGCGTGGCACGCACGAGCAGTTGCTGGAGGAGGATGGGCACTATCGCGAGATCGCGGCTGTCCAGCTTTATAGTGATGAGGAACGCGACGCGGCGGAGAGCCCTTCGCATATGGCGCGCATTCGCAGTCGAAAGACCTACGCGACGGCCGCTGCGGCGGTGGCCCAGGGCCAGGCGCGAGGGCCGGTTGCGGAGGATGAAGCGGAATGATCGCCATACCTTTTCTACGCAAACGGGGCGCGCGGAAGCCTGACTCGATGCAGCAGGCGGCCGACAATGAAGAGGAGCCGCGGTACAAACCCATCGACCTGGCGATGGTGCGCCGGCTGTTCGGGTGGATGCGCCCTTATCGCCGCGACTATGTACTGGGCATTGGGCTGGGCGTGCTGATCGTCGGCATGCGGATGGCCGACCCGAAGATCAGCCAATACCTGATCGACTATTGCTCGGGGTGGGTGCAGGGAAAGTTTCCCGGCATCGAGCGATCGCTGGCGGTACGGCAGGTTGTGCTGGTGGTGGTGCTGTGGGCTTTGATGCACGGCGTGACGCTGCTGCTGGACCGCTGGCGCATCTTGGTGATGGTGTGCGCGGGCGAGCGGGTGCAGTTTGACCTGCGGCGTGCGATGTTCCGTCAGCTTCAGAAGCTCTCGATGAGCTATTACGACAGGAACAAGCTGGGGCGGATCATCTCGCGGTGTACCAGCGACATCGGCGCGCTTCGCGAGGTAAATGTCTGGGGCATCGATGCGATCATCCTGAACGTGATGATGCCCCTGGCCGCCAGCGTGCTGCTGGCAACGCTAACGGACATCCGGCTGTTTCTGTCGGTGTGCTGGCTGGGGCCGGCGTTCTTTATCGCGAACCGGATGTTCCACAAGCATGCCGGCAAGACTTGGCAGACCGTCCGCGAGGGCTTCACCCGCGTGTCCACCAACCTGGCCGAGAACATCACCGGGATCCGGGTGGTGACGGCGTTTAACCGTCAGCAGTCGAATCTGAACGAGTTCAACCGCCTGCAGGAAACCAATACCGATAACAACGTGCACGCGTCGCGCATCCAGGGGGCGTATCAGTCGGCGTTGGGCGTGATGGGGTTTACGGGCAAGGCCATCATTCTCATTTATGGGGCGTACCTGGTGCTGCACCGGCCGGAGGTGACGGTCGGCAAGGTCATCGCGGCGACGATGTACTGGGACTGGTTCATGAACCCCATGCGCGAACTGGGCAATTGGTACAACAACTACATGGTGGCGATGGCAGGCGGCGAAAGGGTGTTTAACCTGCTGGATACGGAGCCGGAGGTTGCGGATCGGCCGGATGCCCGGCCGCTGCCGCGGATTGTGGGGGATGTGCAGTTTGAGAACGTGACCTTCGGGTACAAGCCCGAAGTGGCTGTTCTGCACGATGTCAGTTTCAAGGCCGGTCCGGGGCAGATGATCGCCTTGGTCGGGCACACCGGGTCGGGTAAGAGTTCGATCATCTCGCTGATTGCGCGGTTTTATCAGCCGCAGCAGGGGCGCATCCTGGTGGATGGCCAGGACATCCGCGAGGTCACGGGCGAGTCGTTACACCATCAAATGGGGCTGGTGCTGCAGGTGAATTACCTGTTCACGGGCACGGTGATGGAGAACATCCGTTACGTTCGCCCCGCGGCGAGCGAGCAGCAGATCATCGAAGCGGCCAAGGCATTGGGGACTCACGACACGATCATGTCGCTGGGCGACGGGTACGGCACGTTCGTGGGCGAGCGCGGCGGGAATATGAGCCTGGGCCAGCGGCAACTGATCTGTTTCACCCGGGCTTACCTGGCCGACCCGCGCATCTTCATGCTCGACGAAGCGACCAGCGCTGTCGACACGGCGACGGAGCTGCTGGTGCAGGACTCGCTGGAGAAGCTGCTGGCCGGGAGGACGACGTTCATCGTCGCCCACCGCCTGAGCACGATCATGCGGGCCGATGTGATCCTGGTGATTGACCAGGGGAAGATCATCGAGCGCGGCACGCATCGCGAGTTGCTGACTGCCAAGGGCAAGTATGCCCAGTTGTATGACCAGTTTGTCGGCGGATCCAAGCTGGCGTGAGCTGCCGAAGTCCTTCTCCGCGGCGTCGCCGAGGCCGCTTGCTCCCCGCCTGCTGTCTTCGACGACTTACGTGCGATCGAGGAGCCAAGACGGCGATGGACGGGTCAAGTCCGACTTGAAACGTTTCCCGTCTTCCGGTTCCAGATTCTCTTCCACCACGCCCCAGCGGCACGCTATTCATCAGCCCAGGGTGATGCGTTGGCAATACACAACAGCAGGCCACGGATGATCCTCCCGCCAATGCCGATGCGCGGTCTGGTATGCAATACGCGACGGCGTACAATGGGCGTTGATATGGCCAAGACACAGGGCGACGCCCGCACTGACTACCTCTTCCCAGACCTCGGGCGCAAACACCGTCAGCTCTTCATCCCCAAGCGCCTCACTCAAGTGGTCTTCGCCCTATGGGAGCAGGTCAAAGGCTCTGATGCGGCCATGCTGGACCAGGCGCAATCGCGTCTGAATCACTGGGCAGACATGGCCGCCAAGGGCGCTTTGGCGCACAAGGAGACCTCGCTCGATGCCGAGTTCCTTCGCATCCTTTTCGCCGAAGGCCTGGGCTATGTCTCCCGTGGAAGCAGCACCGATGTATTCCAGTTGGATCGGCAGTTCACGGTCCCGGGAGGTGGGACCGCCGACGGCGCGTTAGGTTTTTTCAGTGTCGGCAAACAGCCCCGTCCCATCGCCGTCATCGAATGCAAAGGCGCATCGGTTGACCTGGACCACGACAAGTCCAATGGCCGCACCCCGGTCCAGCAGCTTTGGGATTACCTGGCGCAGCTCCCTGACACCCCATGGGGAATCCTCAGCAACTACGTGACCTTGCGCCTTTACCACCGCGATGCCACCCCGCGCGCCTATCACGAGTGGACGATCAAAGACTTCCGCGACATGAACCGCGTGAAGGAGTTCGCCTATCTCCTGGGTCCCGATGGTCTGCTGGGCAAGCCGCCGCTTCAGAAGCCCAGGGCGGACACCATGCTGGAACTGTCCGCGGCCAAGCAGCGGGAAGTCGGCGATGATCTCTACAATTACTACTCCACCCAGCGCGAAATTCTCATTGATCTGCTGATCTCCCAGCACCGTTACGCAACCGACGACGCCATCAAGTCCGCCCAACTCCTCCTCGACCGGGTGGTCTTCATCGCTTTCTGCGAGGATCGCGGGTTGCTGCCCCCGCAACTCCTCAAGAACACATGGGCAAACGTTCCCTATTTGTCCCGCGCCGGCGCGCGTTGGCGCAACTTTATCGACCTTTTCCATTTCATCGACAAGGGACACCCGCGACTCGATCTCAAAGATGGTTACAACGGCGGTTTATTCAAGCACGACACGCTCGTCGATGACTTGCAACTGGACGACGAGCCGGCCACGGAGGTCTTCAAGAACATCGGTGAGTACGACTTCTCCGAACAAGGCGAAGTCAGCGTCGACGTGCTCGGCCACCTATTCGAAAAGAGCATCACCGAACTGGAAAAGAAAAAGGCCGTCGGCCTTTTCGGCCCCCAGGCCGCCGCGGCCGCCGTGCAGATGCCCAAGAGTGCTGAGCGAAAGCGCTTCGGCATCTATTACACCCCGCCGCAATTCACCCGTCTGATCGTGGACAAGACCCTCGGCCGGCTCCTCGAAGATCGCGTCGAGATCCATGACGATCCGCTCGCCCGCATCGCCGCCATCCGTAAACTGCGCGTCGTCGATCCCGCCTGCGGCTCCGGCGCCTTCCTCATCGCGGCCTACGAACGCATGGAAGATGCCTACGATTCCGCCCTGCATCTTCTCCGCGTTGCCGGCCGCGCCTCCGAGGCCGCTGACATCGCCAAACACTACCCCGACTGGATTCTCGCCGACAATCTCTTCGGCATGGACCTCTCCGAAGAAGCGGTCGAGATCACCCGCCTGGCCCTGTGGATTCGTTCCGCTCGCAAGGGGGTCGCGCTGTCCGATCTGTCCCACAACGTAATCTGCGGCAACAGCCTGGTTGCCGACGCCAGTGTCCACGCCCGCGCCAAAGAATGGTCCGACGCCTTCCCCGCGATCTTCTCCTCCATCCCCTCCCCCTTGGGGGAGGGCAAGGGAGGGGGTTTGCCCGGCCAGCAATCATCCCCCGCCGACGGCTTCGACTGCGTCATCGGCAACCCCCCGTGGGAACGCCTCAAACTGCAAGAGCGAGAATTCTTCGCCCTCTCCGCCATGGAGATCGCCGGCGCGGTCAACGCCGCCGACCGCCGCAAACTCATCGAGAAACTGCAGACGCAGGCCCCCGAACTCTGGAAACGCTATAACGACGCCAAGGCCGCCGCTGAAAAGACCCTGGCTTACGTCCGTCACTGCGGCCGATTCCCCCACACCGGCCGGGGAGATGTGAACACCTACATGCTCTTCGCCGAACTCTCCCGCCAACTGGTCGCCCCCGATGGCCTGATCGGCCTTCTCGTCCCCAGCGGCATTGCCACCGACGACACCACCAAGCACTTCTTCGGCGACCTGATGGACAAGAAAGCCCTGTGCGCCCTCTATGACTTTGAGAACAAGAAGGCCGTCTTCGCCGACGTTCACCGCGCCTTCAAGTTCTCCGTCCTGCTCATAAACGGGCGCGACCGCCAGACCGAGGCGGCCGATTTCGTCTTCTTCGCCCATTCGCTGGAAGACCTCGACCCCGGGGAGCGGCACATCACCCTTTCCGCTCGCGATCTGAAGCTTCTGAATCCCAACACCCGTACCTGCCCAATCTTCCGCTCTCGTTATGACTGCGAACTAACCAAGCGCGTCTATCGCAATGTGCCGATTCTCTTGGACAAGAGCCGCAAGACTGGCGGCAATCCGTGGGACATCAAGTTCTCCCGGATGTTCGACCAGACCAATGATGCCGAACTATTTCGCGACGCTAAGAGTCTCCAAAGCGATGGCTTCCATCTAGACGGCAATCGCTGGCTGCGGCGCAAGGAAGTCTATCTTCCACTTTACGAAGCGAAGATGGTGCAAGGATACGACCATCGCGCCGCGAGCGTTATTGTTGAAGGGGCTAACTGGATGCGTCAGGGACAAACAGAGGAAACGCCACCGGTCTATCACCAGAATCCAGAGTTTGTCGCGATGTCTCGGTTCTGGGTCGCCCAAGAGGAGGTACGCCGAATCATTGACGGCAAGGGCGAGTTCCCCGCATTTCTCGGGTTCAAAGATATCACGAGCCCCACCAACCAACGCACCATGATCGCCAGCGCCATTCCCTTTTCAGCGGTCACCAACCATTTTCCCTTGGTGCTCTCGTCAACGCCTTGGCGAAGGCAGATGGGGCTGCTGGCCAATCTCAATAGCTTTGCCTTCGACTATCTCACACGACAGAAAATCGGCGGGATTACGTTGAACTTCTTCATCGTCGAGCAGCTTCCCACGTTCCCTCCCGCTAAGTACGACGAGAAATGCCCCTGGGATAAGAAGCAGACCCTGGAAAAGTGGATCAGCGAGCGCGTCTTGAAACTCACCTGCACCGCTGACGACATGCGCCTCTTGGCCGACGCCGCAGGCTTCAAGCAGGGCGTCCACAAATGGAACGACGCCGAACGCGCCCAACTCCGCGCCGAACTCGACGCCGCGTACTTCCTCCTCTACGGCTTCACCCGCGACGAGATCAACGACGTGCTCAACGGCTTCAACGGCGTCGTGAAAGAAGACCAAGCCCACGCCGGCCCCGGCCAAACCCGCTCCGGTATCCTCGCCGTCTTCGACGAACTGAGCGCTCGCTGAGTCCCGTCACCTCCAGCCATTCCCGACTGCACCTTTTTTCGCACTGCGGCTGCCGCAATTTGCCGCGAATCCAGCAGCCATTTCTGAGCAAATCTCTTGTGCTGTAAACTACTCCTGAAGCCTCCAGCCCTGCGCGCTGACGGCTTTCGGCCAGGTTATAGACCTGACTGGGTGCTCATTGACAAGTGAATAGCCGGCCATTATCCGGCCATCAGCCGGCCCATAATCACACCACAAAGGTCCGAAATGGCCCTCTGACTTAAATACCTAACAGGTGTTATTTCATGTTGGCAGTCACGCGTCACGTATTATGTATCACGTTCCGGCCGCTTCGTCGTCCCGATCGCAGCGGGATCGCTTGTGGCATCCCGATCGACTTACGTCAAATCGCCTCGCAGGCACTAAACTTGCGCGTCTGACCCCCCTGAATCGCACCTAAGTCCCTGTCAATACTGTTCTCCCGACCCCCTCCCCCACCCCTGAGAAACGTGCGCGTCTTGCCTCCTCGATCGCACGTAAGTCATCCAAGACAGCAGGCGGAGAGCGAGAGGGCGTGACGAGGAATGAGTGGCCGACTGAAGTCGGCTCCACTTTGGGGGCGGAACTGAAGCGACTACAGAGTCGCTTCTACGGGGCTGTAAAACGAGAACTCCCAGAAAAACGGGCACGCCCGTCGGGTGCTGGCGCCCGGGGGATCGCTGATGGCCTGTGAGGGCGGCTCGGGAATATTGCGCCATAGGTCCGGGGGGCGCTGTGGGGTATCATCTGCCGCCATGTTCGGTGCTGTTTCCAGTGTCGGTGCCCGTTTTCGCGTGCTGTTGACTCGGATGCTTCGCCGTCTGGGACTGCAAGAGGACTCCTATCTGGTGGTTCTGGCCATCCTGATCGGCGTCCTGGCGGCCGGGGCGGCCTGCGGGTTTCACCAATTCATTGAGCTTGTCCGCCAGCGCCTGTTCGGGTCGTCTGATCCAGGATTTCTTTACGGGCGCGGAGCGTGGCTGCTGGTCCTCTGGCCGGCCCTGGGTGGGCTGGTCGTGGGGCTGTTTGGACGTTTGACCGGGCAGCATGCCGAAGGCGTGCCTCGCGTGATCGAGTCGGTGGTCCGTCGCCACGGGTTCATGCGGCCGCTGACGACACTGGAGACGATCTTCACGGCGGGGATGACCATCGGTTCGGGCGGGTCGGCCGGCGCTGAAGGTCCGATCATCCAGATCGGCGCCGGGCTGGCTTCGGCAGTTGGCGGGTTGTTTCGCGTCGCCCGGCACCACATGCCGATCCTGGTGGGCTGCGGATGTGCGGCGGGGATCAGTGCCATCTTCAACGCACCGATCGGCGGGGTCCTGTTCACGATTGAGGTGATTCTCCAGGACTTTTCGCTCCGCGCGTTCATGCCGCTGGTGCTGGCGAGCGTTGTTGCCAACGTCATGACTCAGACCATCCTCCGCGACTGGCTGGCGACCGGTTACGGGGCGATCTTCGATATGCCGATGATGGGCAACGCCGATCTGTCCTGGTCACAGATGCCAGCCATGGTGGGTCTGGGCCTGGTCTGCGGGCTGGGCGCGGTGGCTTTGCTGAAGCTGATGTTCTTCACAGAGTCGCGCGCGGCGGCTTCGCGGATTCCATCGTGGCTGAGACCGGCCGTGGGCGGCGCTGCGCTGGGCGTGATGGGCGTGCTGTATATCGTGGTGGTTGGCTGGTGGATGGCGGAAAAGGTTAAGCCGATCTCGTTCACGTCATACCCGATGCCGGCGTTTTTCGGCGATGGGTATGGCGCGATCCGCAAGTTGCTGGAGCCGGGGTTCTACAGTTCGATGCCAGCGCGTGAACTCTGGGTGCTGCTGGTGGTGCTGGCCGGGGCGAAGATACTGGGCACCTGTCTCACGCTGGGCAGCGGCGGCAGTGGTGGGATCATCGCTCCATCTCTGTTCCTGGGCGCGGCCATCGGCGGGATCATGGGCTTCGCACTTCAGCAAGCGGGATTCATCGCCCCGGTCAACCCGGGCCTGTACGCCCTGATCGGCATGGGCGCGGTGCTGGCAGCGGTGGTGCGCGCGCCGCTGGCAGCCATCCTTATCCTCCTGGAACTGACCAACGACCACCACGTCATCCTGCCGGCAATGCTCTGCTGCATCGCGGCGACCGGCCTGTCGCGACTGTTCTGCCCGGAGTCGATCTACACCCATGCGCTGCGCAAGCGCGGCGTGCGGCTGGGTCGAGCGGGTGAGTCGTCCGTGCTTGGGCAGATCACGATCGAGCAGGTCGAACTGGAACCGGTGACTACCGTCCAGTTGAGCAGCAGTTTTCGCGACCTGCTGGTCCTGCTGGGCGCCGACCTGCGTGATGTGGTGGTGCTGGACGGCCACGGCGGCTATGCCGGGCTGCTGTCGCGCACCGATATCGAGAGGGCGCTACTGCAGCCGGACTCGATCCCGCTGCTGGTGGTCAGCGAACTGGTACACCTCGGCTGCCCCATCCTGATGACTACCGAGGATCTGGCTTCTGCCGTGGAGCACTTTTCGCACCAGGACTGCGACTCACTGCCGGTCTGCCTCGAAGGGGGCGAGGGTCGGGTCATCGGCATGCTCACCCGCACGCGCCTGATGCGGCACTACCACGTGGCTTTGAGCCAGACGGCGTAGACGCGCCCCACGCGGCGGGCAGATGATCGCAACCAGGGCGGCTCCGGGCGATTGCGCGGCCAGGCCTGGGCGTGGGTGATCATCTTTTCAACGCTGCGCGCCTGGCGGAGTATCACCACTGGACCGCATCGTCGTATCGCGACGCGCGGCCCGAGGCTGCGGCGCAGACTGGGCGATCGGGCACAATGCGATGTTTCGGATTTCAGGTCAGATGTCTGTTGCAGAGGTCTGCGGCAGTGTGCATAATCCGGCCCGCGTTATGCGCTGGCCTGAGCCTCTGCTGGCCGGACTGAATGTGGTGATGGTTTGACCAGGGCTCTGGATCTTCAGAACTCCAGTGTTGAGAAGACTGAGAGGAACGCAGTAGTGCTTTCACTGCAAAGACGACACCGAATCTCGGATGGCTGGCGGTTGTCTCCAGGTTGCGCCTGGGGCTGGCTGCCATTGTGCTTGGCGTTTCTCATCGGGTCGCTGGCGTCTGCGCAGGTGAATCCGCAGCAGTTCCAGAAGGACCTGAACCAGCTCACATCGCAGCCGCGGGTCATTGGCACGCCGGGGTACTATGCCGCGGCCGACTATATTCAGGCGCAGCTTCGGGGTCTGCCCGGGGTGCAGGTCAAGACGCACGAATACGAAGTGGTGATGCCGGTGACCGAGTCAGCGGCGCTCCAGTTGCCCGGTGCCGGGGATGTGCCGGTCTATCCATTCTGGCCGGCTCACACGCGTCTGAACGCAACGCCCGCGGAGGGGATTTCCGGGCGTCTGGTCTATGTTGGCAACGCTGCCATCGAAGGGATTCGTCCCAAGTCGCTGGACGGGCAGATTGCCGTGGTGGACGCTTCGGCCGGTTATGCGTGGCAGCGGGCGGCGTATTTTGGCGCCAAGGCCATCGTGGTGCTGGGCGAGAAGGATCTGAGCAATTCGGACCTGCGGGACCACGCTTTGCGCAATCGGCATGTCCACGCCCAGGCTGGCGGCGCGCTGCGCCACGGTGCGGGCGCAGTAAACGCCTTCGGCCACATGGCCCAGCGACGCCAGCACTTCGCCCAGGGTCTTGCCCTGCGCCAGCAGCAGGCCGACCTTGCGGTTGCGGCTCAGGTCGCCGGTGGCCGTCAGCACCAGGTCGCCCAGTCCCGACAGGCCGGTAAAGGTCTCGGCGCGCGCGCCCAGCGCCACGCCCAGCCGCGTCATTTCGGCCAGACCACGCGTGATGAGGGCGGCCCTGGCGTTCAGGCCCAGTTGCAGGCCGTCGCACAAGCCGGCGGCAATCGCCATGACGTTCTTGACAGCCCCGCCGACCTCGACGCC
>JBBQTU010000120.1:0-12727 GCA_038213005.1 Tepidisphaerales bacterium
ACATAAGTCTCCTCACCTGGCGATCTGTCACCATGCCCTGAACTCCCTTTGTTTGAGTCCAAAACATCGTCGTCGAATCCCAGTTCAACTGGCGGATTCTAATTGTCGTCACTGGCGGATTTTAATTGTCGCTGGACAAACCGTATCGACTCCGTCCAAACCGGCGCCCTCCCCGGCCAGGGGCAGGTCCTGCGGTACGACTTCAACCTCGCCACGGGCGAAGCGGTCGGCAACGACGAGGGGTTGGCCGGTCCCGGCGACTCTGGCGGCGGCCTGTTTCTCTGGGATGGCCAGCGATACCTCCTGGCCGGCATCCTCTCCTCCTCGGGCAGCCCGGTGGATGGAGCCAGTGCCAGCGCCGCGCGGCTCGCACCGCTGGCCGCCACGGTCGCGGCCGCCGTTCCTGAGCCGGCGGGCCTCACCCTCCTGCTAACCTTCCCAGCCCTCCTGCTGCGCCAACGCCGCCGATAGCCCGCCGACACATCTGGACAGCCGTGTCCGTTCCGGCTATCCATAAATACATGGCTGCGTCGCGGCGCCTCTGGCGTTCTTCGCTTCGCAGCGCTGATCGTCACATAAGGGCTAAACCCAGCGAGGTGCAGTAATGCTCAAGCGGAAGTTCCGGCATGTGTTCCAAACCTCCGTCGTCGTGCTCGCCAGTGCAGCGAGCCAGGTTTGGGCAGCGGGCATCGAATCCGAACTCGCTGACCGCATGGCCCAGATCGGGGTTCAGGTCGGGCGCCGCAACGGTGCGATGGATCCGGAATGGCGCCTGCGCAGTGCGCTGTTCGATGCCGCCGCGCAGTTGGACGCCGAGGATGGCCGATTGCTCCGATACAAGCTCGAGGCTGCGCTGCACACCGGCGACTCCGCCAGCGCGATGGAAGCCGTCACTGCTCTGCGAAAGCTTGAGCCGCAGAATACGTATTTCCAGGTCCGCCAGATCGATGTGGCCCTGGGTCGCCTGGAAACCGCCGATGCGAAGCTCAAATACCTCAGCGACATCGTCGCGGCCGAGCCGCTGGCCGCCGAAGTCCGTTCTTATGCCGCCACCCGTGCTGCGTGGCTGCACTGGGAGCAAAGCCGGTCGCACCTGGCAATTGAACAGATCCGCAAAGCCGTTGTGCTAAACCCGCTCAACCTCGACGCCCTGCGTCTCCAATGGCAGGCCATCTCGCCCACGGCATCACCCATCGAGCGGACCAACATGCTCCTGGCGATGCTTCGAGCCAACCCGGGGCTTCCGGACGTGTCAGCGCTGCTCGCCGACGAACTCGCAGCCGCCGGCCTCTACAAGTCCGCCAACGGATGGTATGAATACTCGCTCGGGCTGGCGCGCCGAACGACAGCCGGGATGCCGTTGCAGGTTGGGTGCAACTACGTCGCGACGCTCTCCCTCGCCGGCCGAAAACAGGAGGCGGGTGAATGGCTCCAAGGCATCCTTAAGAGCGACGGTACCGACCCATCGGCCATCTTTCTTCTCTCGACACTGATTGAAAAGGAGACGCCGCAGGTTCGGCAGGCCGTTCTGGAAGGCATGCTGCAACGCCTTCAGATGGTCCGCTCCGCCGCGGGGATTGTTGCCCCGACGTCGCGTCCGGCCCTTGGTCCCAGCACAATGCCGTCGCTTGCCGGTGACGTGGCGCTAATCGAAGGTGAGCATAAGGACATGGCCAGCGCCTATTCCGGTGCTCTGGCCGATCTGGCGTGGCTGCTCATCTACTACCACCATGATCTGGCGGGCGCCCAGGCCGCGGTTGATATATTGAAACAGATCCAACCCCCCGACAGCGCCGTCGTTGGCCGACTGGAAGGATGGAGTTGGCTGGTTGCGGGAAAGACTGACGAAGCTCGCGTGAAGCTCACCGCTGTTGCCGCTCGCGACCCCCTGGCCCGCCTCGGTGTTATCGAACTGATGAAGAGCGATCCCGCGAAGCAGGCTGAGGCCCGCGTTGAGGCCAAGAAACTCATGGAGTCCTCTGCATCGGGTGTAGTCGGCGTGATTATCCGTCAGCGTCTGGCCGATCTGGGCGTGAAGACCGACCTGAGCCCCATTGCCGAGGCGCTGCGCGATGCCACTGACCGGTACCCACAGCAACTGACCCGCCTCGCCCTGTCGCCTCAGGAATTCTACTCCGCTCAAGCGTCCGCCAATCTGGTCGAACATGAGTTTGGCCAGCCGATCATGCTGACCCTCATGCTGCGTAACCAGTCCGACCAGCCGCTGACCCTGGGTGAAGGCGGGATGCTTCGAGACGTCTCGTTCGACATTCAGTTGCGCGGCGGCATGCAGCAGGGCATCCCGGCCGCGGCGTATCTTAAGCTCACCGGTCCGCTGATCCTGCAGCCGCACAGCGGCTATTCGCAAATGGTGCGCCTGGATGAGGACGTGCTGGGCGACCTGCTGAATGCCCTGCCCGCTCCAACGCTGCAGATGAGCGCGTCTGCCATCGTCAACGCTATCTCGACCGAGGCCGGCACCGCTCCGGGCATATTTGGATATCGCTCGCCGGTCGATCGCATGATGGTACGAACCGGGTTGCCTCTGATCACTCAGCCGCAGGTGCAGGCGGCCTTAGCGATTCTGGACGGCACCGACAACACCAAACACCTGCGGGTGATTGACGCCGCGGCCTCGCAACTGGCGATAGCCATGGATGGGCGCGGGGGCGCTGATATTCCGCCTGCCCTTACCGATGCGTGGAGGTTGCTGCTGGATAAGGGCACCCGCGGCACCTCTTTGCACGTGAATGCATGGGCGATGTTCCGCCAGGCGACGGTTGGCACCGGCAATGTGACGGCTGTTGACGCCCTGATCGCACAGCCCACATGGTACGCTCACATGCTGGGCGCTCTGGCGGCGTCGCAGTTGCCGCCTCCGGCAAAGAAGGCTTCGCTGGCCAAGCTCGTGAACGACCAGAACGCGACAGTCCGGCGCGTTGTGGCGGCTGTGCAGGCGATGCCGGATGCGCCGCCAACTACCGCCCCGACATCGCGTCCGGCGTCCGCCAGCCGGCCGGATGGACCCTTGAGCGCACCGGCGACCGAGCCGGCCGCCAACTAGGTTTTGGCTGGCTACCGCAGGCGGATCGAGTACAGCGAGTGCGTCGCCGTGATGAACAGGGTCTTGCCGTCGGCTCCGCCGAAGCAGAGATTGGCCGATACCTCGGGAACGAGTATCTTGCCGATCAGTTCCCCGGTGGGGCGGAAAATATGGACGCCGTCGCCTGCGGTCGAGAAGAGCCGCCCTGCGGGGTCGACCCGCATGCCGTCGGGCACGCCCACATCAATCGTGCAGAAGACGCGGCCGCCGCGCAGCGTGCCGTCGGCCTGGACATCATAGACGCGCACATGATGCGGCTTGCCGGAATCGGCAATGTACAGCAGCTTTTCGTCGGGCGAAAAGCACAGGCCGTTGGGCATCTCCAGGTCGTCGGCCACGATCCGCAGTTCGCCCGTGGTCGGGTTGAGACGGAAGACGTAGTGGCCTGGCAGTTCCTTTTTGCTGCGGTCCCGCAGGCCGTAGGGCGGGTCGGTGAAGTAGATACAGTCATCGGACTTGACGACCACATCATTGGGGCTATTGAGGCGTTTGCCCTCGAACTTATCCGCCAGCACGATGAGCGTGCCATCGGCCTCGGTGCGCGTGACTCGGCGGGTGCCGTGCTCGCAAGTGATCAGGCGGCCCTGCCGGTCGGCCGTGTTACCGTTGGCAGCGTTGCTGTCTTCGCGGAAGACGGTGGCCATTCCCTGACTGTGCCAGCGGAATATCTGGTGAGCCGGGATGTCGGAGAAGACCAGAAACGAATCCTGGGCATGGCCTATCCACGCGGGGCCTTCAAGGAAACTGAAGCCCGCCGCCAGGTTCTCAACCCCTTCCCTGGTCGAGACGATCCTGGAGAACTCCTCGGCATCACGAATATCAAACTTGTTCATCGTTACCTTCCTTAAAACTCAGGGCATCGGCAGATCATGGAAGTCGAAGCGGACTTCCTGGGTGCTGATCTGTCTGGGCAGACGCCATGTGATGGTGGTGATATCGCCGGCGTCGGCCTTCGCCGGTTGCAGGCGAACGGCATACATGGCGGTGCCTGCGCCGGTGATGTTCTTCGAACTGAATGTAGTGGCGATATTGCGGATGCGATAGCGATTGCCGGCGGCATCGGTCGGCAGGATCGACTGCTGTGAGACCATCAGGTCGCGGACGGGCAGGCTCATCTCGTCGGCCGGGCCTTTGATGTTCAGAGTCAGTTCATACCCTTGGGCATTCTTCACAAGCCCTTGGTACGAATAGGTGAACTTGCCAACCTGCCGGGTTTGGACGCTCTTGATCGCGGGGTCGATGATGACGTCCTCGGAATCGCTGCTCGCCAGGAGCGTTATTGAGCCGCGGAGGGTCGCAATGCGCGTGCCCGGCTGCCCGGCCACAGGATACGCCAGCGGCACCTCGTGCAGGCTGACGAGTTCCGAAGCAGGCGGCAGGGCGGACTTGTCAGGCTTGGCCGGGAGGAGCGAATTGCCCTGATCGTCGGTTGCCTCGTGCAGTGCCGGCGCGTCCATGAAACGGTAGTTCTTCAGCGACGGGTCGGCGTAGACGCGCAAACTCAGGAGCAGGCCTGCCTCGGCATTGCCCACGTCGCCCTTGTGCT
Source organism: Tepidisphaerales bacterium (assembly GCA_038213005.1). Taxonomy (GTDB): domain Bacteria; phylum Planctomycetota; class Phycisphaerae; order Tepidisphaerales; family Tepidisphaeraceae; genus JBBQTU01. The sequence goes on from JBBQTU010000120.1 coordinate 4,650, forward strand.
CCTGCCTCGTCGACTCCGCCAACACGACAAGCGGACCGCAGATGCTCATCGCCTGACGTTGGTCAGCTTTCCCGGCCGCATGGAGTTCGACCTGCACCTGGCCATCGCCCGCAGGAACGCGGCGGATCGACAACCCGCACGCCCTCGCCGCCCGCAGCGCGACAACCCAGAACGGCTGCCGGTCCGCGTCGAGCGTGAGCTTCTTAACGGCCATACGGTCCCACAGTTCGGCGGGCCATGCGGCCAGCCGCACGCCGGCCTGTTTGCCCAGATCGGCAAACACATCAGCCGGTGGCGCGGCCTTCTGGTGAATCGTCACCAGCGTCACCGTACTGCGGGCGTCCACCTCGCCATCGACGCGCAGCGTGACTTCTGGCGTCAGAGACAGGGCCGGCGACTCAGGCGGCAGTGCGTCCTGCCCCACGGCGAACCCGGCTAGACACATGACGTAACTAAGGCAAGTGGCAACTGCAATGCGGTTTATAGTGCTCACGATTTCAACTCCCAGAAATTGTCTAGTGGCTTCCATGCCGTATCGGCAGTAATCGCCGAGATGTCCCAGAGCGCGTCGATCTGGTCGACCGGTTTGCGCAGCGGGACGTTCTTCAAGAACTTATCAATAATCTCGCGGATGCTCATGTTAATGCGCGGTGCCGGACTTGCAGGCATGTAACAGCGGTAGCCCGGCAGATCGGCCTTTAAAGTTGCAAGCAAGAGCCGGGCCGCGTCCTCCATGGACAGCCACGTGAACATCTCGTCGAGCATGGTGCCCGGGAAGATGTAAGGCGGCGTGGTCATCTGCCCGGCACGAATTGCCAGCAGTTCAGAGGGCATGAGGGAGGGAAACCGCACGGCGACTGCGCTGCGGAGGCCATGGAATCTGACGAAATACTCAAGCATGTGTTCCGTCGTCGACTTACTCAGCGCATAGGGATTTGCGGGCGTCGCCGGGTGCCGCCCGTCCACTGGCAGATACTGGGCCACGGACGGCGCATCGGCGTCGCGCAAGCGGCGGTCTCCCATGAACGCCTGGACCGAACTGGCGAAGATGATCTTCTGGACTCCCATCTCCTTCGCCGCCTGCAGGATATTCACGTTCATCGCGGTGTTTTCGCTGAACACCTTCTGCGCCGTCCCGACATCCGGATGAGGATGGTTTGCGAGGTGAACTATCGCATCCACACCTTCCATCAGCGAATAGCAGTTCTCCGGCTCCAGGAGGTTCGTGACCTGTATCCTTGCCGGGGCCTTGGCACTTGCCCGAACGTCAGTTGCACGCACATCCACAGACGCTTCGTGGAAATGGCGCAGTGTTGCAGAACCCAGTCTGCCAGCCGCGCCTGTCAACAACACCTTCATGAAACAAATCCTTTGTAAACCGAACCAGGCATTTTCATCGCAACGCGTCCCGGATACAACATGCCGGCAATGAACTGGATTATCATGGCGATATTGCTGGGCGTAAGCCTGGTGCTGATGCTGCTGGAGTGGCGGGGCGTTCGCACGACTCTGTCGCTCGAATTCAAGGGTGACGTGAAGCGTGAAACCCGCTTCATCGCCCAGTATGGGCAGCTCTTCTGCTCCCTCATTGTCGCGATGCTGCTGTGGCAACTGGACCCCCGCCAGATAGCGCCGCTGGTGATGCTCGGAGCCGTGTTTGGCGTGTCGGTTCTGGCGATGGTGTTAAAGCGGCTGCTGGGACGCGTGCGCCCGAATCGCGAAAATGCTGGCCGGTTCCTTGGGCCTGGGCTCAAGCACAACAACTACCGCGAGAGTTTCCCATCCAGCCACAGCGCCTCGGCGATGGCTATGAGCGTCGTGCTGGCCCATCTATACCCACCGGCGGCCGTCACCTTCTACGTGCTGGCTGCTGCCTGCGGAGCCCTGCGATATGTGCTGGATGCCCACTGGCCCAGCGACGTACTGGCCGGTCTGGCGCTGGGGATTGCCGCTGGCAATATCGCTGTCATTCTCTACCCGATGTAACCGTCGCCATCACGCCGAGACGCCCTTCAGGAACGCCACATCGACCGGCGTCTGCACCGTCTTGCCCGAGGCCGACGTCAACGTCAGGGTCTGCTGGTCGGCACTGGCCTCGATCTTGGCCACATGGTCAAACCCATGCGGGATCGCCACCACGCCGCTGATGTGGTTGATCACCGTCGGCGCATCGGGCGTCAGCATCAGCGCTGTTGGATAACCTCGCTGTGTCAGCGCGTTCTTGCCTGCCGATTCGGCCAGCCCCATGTGGAAGCATGCCGTCACGTCCTCGATGCCCATCGCGCACAGATGCCTGCCGTTCCACGGGGCATAGTGTCGCCCGCCGTTGCTGATCCACAGGATTGTGTTGCGAAGCACCTTGGGATCGCGAATGGCAAACCACACGTAATCCTGCCGCGGGAACGTCACGGCGGTCCACGCAAACGGCAGCCGCTTGTCGGCCACCATCATCACCAGGTCCTCAAAACCCCGGCGCGCAGGGTAGTGGGTCAGGTCCGTGGGGCGGCCAGTCGCCGTCGGTACCTTCTTCAGGCTCTTGAATTCGCCGCCCGGCAGCAGTGATTGATAGCCGGCCGCATCGGGGAACTCGAACATCCCTGGAAACACCTGGCCATAGACGAACTTGCTCGTGGAGATAATCCCACTGCCGTGCTCCTCGGGGAACTTCAAGATCGGGTGATGGCCCATGGGCATCGGCCCGCAGCCGCCGCGAATCGTGTGGCGCTGATAGACCACGGTCTGCCCATCCCGCAGGACAATTTCCTTGTCCACCATGGCCGGGCGGGTCTTGGTCTTCATGCGGAAGTGGCCGACCGTCGTTCGCTTTGCGTGCTCAAGCGACACCAGCGTCCAGGGGTCATTGGCAGTCTGCCCATGCACCGGATGCCGCTCACCTTCCCATGCGGCGGCATTGCCGCCGAAGGGCATGCAGAAAAAATCGCCGCGCAGCACACGGAGAACTTCGGGGGTTGCACGATCCAGCTTCTCGCCGTGCCATGGCGACACAGCGTACGGCTCGATCGTCTTCCTGCCGAGCTTGAACCGCACCGGAGCAAGATGCCCGCCGGTCTTCGTGAGAAATGCCTCGACCGTCGAACTCGCCAACTGCCACGAGTCCATCCCAAACACACGCTGCGTCTTGGCCGCCCTGGTCTTTTTCGCTGCGATTGCCATAGTGCCATACTCCCGTGCTACGGATAATAGCTCGTCATCGCGAATTGTTAAGCGCCTGGGACAACATATCTCCGCTCACTCGCCGAACAGTTGATGTCGAACAGTTGACTTCCCCACCTTTATCAACACCATCCGCATCTGATTGCCCGCGAAAGATTCCACATGGCCCGCAGGACACAACAAGCCCAGACGCTGCAGGCACCCGACCTCGGAGAGGCGGCGCGTTTCTCTCTCTTGCCGGGCGGCACACTGCGTACCGATGGCCGCTATGAGGAAGTTGTTCTCACTGGCGGCGAGTACAGTTCCAGCCAACTCTCAGGCCTGACCATCGGTCCGGCCATCCTCACCAGGCTCATCGCCCGCGCCGCCCGCTGGCGGGACCTGCAACTGACCGATGTGCGTCTCACGGGCTGCGACGTTGCCAACATCGATTGCGTGGGCGCAAAGATGCGACGGGTCGAGCTGCTCGATGCCCGGCTCACAGGAGCGAACTTCTCCGAAAGCCGTCTGACCGACCTGCGTATTGCCAACTGCAAGGCCGACGCAGCATGGTTTATCCGCAGCGTCTTCGAGCGTGCTCACTTCGAACGCTGCGATCTCCGCGGCGCCAACTTCGAAGGAGCCGACCTGCGCGGCGCCATCTTCAGCGACTGCGATCTTCGCCAGACACGCCTGACAAGCGCCCGTCTGGCCGGGACCGATCTTCGCGGATCGAATCTCGAAGGCATTGAGGCCGGCTCCAGCGACCTGCGCGGCGCGATCATTGAGCCGGCTCAGGCGGCCGACCTGATCTCCCTCCTGGGCGTCATCCTCCGCAACCGGTCAGACAGGCCCTGACGCGCGAGCCAACGGCACGATCTGTTTCAAGCGAGCCGTGCTGTGCATACCATTGGCTATGAAGTGCCAGACCAATGGGGCTTACACCGATGCCTGACCACGACGCCCGGCAATGCGCGGGAAGAAAGAAATCATGGATTTGTCCCTGACCACTGATTTTCAGGGCGACACTGGCTGCCCCGAGCAGTCGTTGCGTGCCATCGCGTCCGGCGGGTTCACGCATGTCCACTGGTGTCATCACTGGAATACCGACTTCCTTTACGGCCCGGCCGAGATCCGGCAGATTGCCCGCTGGCTCAGCGAGATGGGCCTGAAACTGCTCGATCTGCACGGCTCGGCCGGGCGCGAGAAGTGCTGGTGGTCGCAGCGCGACTACGAACGCCTCGCGGGCGTTGACCTGGTCGCCAACCGCATCCGGATGACTGAGCAGCTTGGCGGCGGGTCAGTGGTCATGCACGTGCCGGTGTTGCCCGACGGTGTCGACAATATGCCCGACTGCGACCAACTGCGCCGATCGCTCGATGCCTTGGCACCCGTGACTCGCGAGTGCGGCGTGCCTCTGGCGATTGAGAACATGGCCCACGACAACTTCAGTTTCCTCGGCAAGCTGCTCGCGGAATACGGACCGGAGGTCGTGGGCATCTGCTACGACTGCGGCCACGGCAACATCGGCGCTGGGCGCGGGCTGGATCATATGGAAGCGGTCAAAGCCCGACTTATCGCGGTGCATCTGCATGACAACGACGGCGCAGGTGACAAGCACTGGGTGCCGTTCACAGGCACGGTCGACGTGCCGCGTCTGGCTCGCATGCTGGCGACTTCCGGGTACCGAGGCTGCATCAACCTGGAGTCCAACGTCAATAGCATCCCCGAGGCCAACCGCGGGACATTCGTTGCCGATGCGTTCTGCGCCGCAGCACGGCTCACCGAGATGGTCGCCGCCGCCCGGTAGCGGCCGCGCCATTGGTCTGCTCATGCGTAGGCGGTGCAGTCGGTCCGAGTCGCGGTCGTGCTGTGACTTCTCACACGGCGGTCAGCGCAGATCGACGCAGGCCAGACGGGTCTTGTTGCGGATCAGCAGTCTTCCGCGGGAGATCACGGGCGAGGTCCACGCGTCCGGCCCGCCGAGCGGGCGGATGCGGCCCAGTTCCTTGTACTGCGGCGTGGTGGCGTCCAGGAGCACGAGATCGCCGCTCTTGCCTTCGAGGACGAAGACGCAGCCGTCGGCGACAATGGTCGAGGCGAACTCAAAACCAGGCTGCTGCCAAAGCACCTCGCCGGTCTTTGTATCCAGGCAGATGAGTTTGTTGCCCGCCTCCAGCGTCCCATAGATTCGGCCGCCATAGATTACCGGCGACGAGAACCGCGCCTGCATTGCCTTGGTCTGCCAGAGAATCTTCGGCTGGTTGTCGGTGACGTCGACCATCGCGCTGCCTTTGCCCCACGCCGTTGCGATGAAGATCGTGTTGCCCGTGACGATGGGCATCGCCGAGTTCTGCTGGTGTTCAACGATCCAAGGGAAACTCCATAGCCGTCCGCCGGTCGCGGGGTCGATGCCGATCAGCCCTTCGGCCACGAAGGCCACGATCTGCTGTTTGCCGTTGAGCGTTGTGACGAGCGGCGTTGCGTATCCGGGGGTCGAAGACCCCGGCCCTTGCCACACGGTCTTGCCCGTCGCTGCGTCTAAGGCCACCAGGGCTGCATCCTTGCCGCCGGCGACGACGATCAGCTTTCCATCGACCAGCGCCGGCGATGATGCCCAGTCCCACTCCGGATGCTTCGCCGCGAAGTCCTTCAGGACATCGCGAGACCAGATGAGCGTCCCGGTTGCCTCGTCCAGGCAGTTGACCTTGCAGAGGCGACTGACGACGTAGACTCTTCCATCGGCTACCAGCGGCGTCGATTCGGTGAAGCCATATCGATTCCGCTGCGCGTCGGGATACGCGAATGACCAGACATCCTGCCCGGTGGCAAAGTCGATTGCGCGGACGAGATCATTCTGGTCGCGGTGGTCGACGATGAAGACCTTGCCGTTGGCGACGCTGGGGCCGGAGTAGCCTTCATCGGTCAGGGCGACGGTCCAAAGTGTCTTGGGCGGCCGCTTTGCCCAGTCCTTGTTGAGGCCCGTGTCGGGGGCGACCTGATTTGCGGTGGACCCGCCAAGGCCGGGCCAGTCCGCCCCCGCGCCCCAGGCGGCCGCGCTGCCTATGCCAAGAACCAGCGCCAACACATTCGCTCCAAACCGCATCGGTTCTCCAGGAAAATAGTCAAACCACGGGGAAGCAGCGTCGGCTCAGCCGAACGGCTTCGCAGGGCCGGTGAGGTATCCGAGCCAGGCGGTCTGGCTGTAGAAGTAGTCTTGCCCGGTCATCAGGTTCAAGCTCTGGCGGGCCTGCCATGCCACGCCAAAGTCCTGCCCGCTAAGCACGCGGATCAACGACTGGGCGACCTCGCTGGTCTTGTACTCCCGCAGGGCGTCGGCGCAGGCGATGCGGACATCGCGATTCTGTTGTTCGTCGTCCAGCAGTTTCATCAGCGGGGCGCCAGCGCGAGCGTCGGGGATGTTGGCCAGCGCCTTGGCGGCCTCCAGGCGGACATTGGCGTCAGGGTCATTCAGGGCGCTGATGTAGACCGCGATCGCCTTCTCATCGCGTGAGCGGTTCAGAGCGCGGATGGCGGCCGTGCGGACGGTCGGCTCGGTGTCGGCCTCGGCCATGTGGATGTAATACTTGGTGTAGGGCTCTTTCCGGCCCCAGCGGTTGTCGCTCAGGACATAGATTGCTTCGCGGCGCAGGTCGGCGTTGGGGTCGAACAGGTTCTTGGCGTACTTGATCGGTCGGTCGTTGGTGATGGCGTCCCAACTCCAGGTGACACCGGCCCAGAGCGCGCGAGGCAGGGCGGTGAGGTAGTCTGTGGCGGTGCTCTTGCCTTTGTCTTCGCCCTCAAGGCGCGCGGCGTCCTCGGACTTGAGCGACTTCCACCGGCTCTGGGTCCAGCGGGGCTCGGGGTTGGTTTCGGTGAAGAACGAGCAGCCGCTTCCCGTGAGAAGCAGGGCCAGCAGGATGAGAGGAAGTGCCTTGCGCATGCCGAGAACCGCCAATTTCATATAGCTGACATCACCACGCTGCTACCGCCCACCTGTGCCCCGGCGTACAGATCGTCGGGTGCCACCAGGAAGGGCGGAGCGATCTCCATTCCCATGAACCGCGAAGCCAGTACAGCAAACCGGGGCGAGTCATCCGTGACAAAGCACTTCAGGGTGCTGATCTGGCCTTCAGCACGCCGCGCCAGCCCGCAGTCGTGCAGCCGCTTGGACACATCTTCAGCGCACTGGTCCGCGGAGTCAATCACTGCGACGTTCCGGCCGACGAGTTGCCGGATGGTCTGCTTGAGGATTGGATAGTGGGTACATCCCAGCACCAGGACGTTGGGCTTGCGCCGCAGGAGGGGATCGAGGTATTGGCGCAAGGCGACGGTGACCAGCGGATCATCGCCGCCGCGGCCTTCCTCAATGATCGGGACGAGCAGCGGGGTGGCCCGCAGTAGGATATTGGCCTGCGGGCAATAGCCCATGATGGCCGTCGCATAGGCGCGGGAGCGGATGGTGGCGTCGGTGGCGATGACGGCGATGGTAGGGTCGGGCTTGCAGGCGATGGCGACGGCCGCCCGGGCACCGGGATCGATGACGCCGCTGATGGTGAGGTCGGTGAACAGGTTGCACAGGCTGGGCAGAGCGAGGGCGGACGCGGTGTTGCAGGCGATGACCACGTGCTTGGGGTCCAGCGGGCGAAGGTAGTTGATGATGTCGCGGACAAAACGGGTGACGGTGGCGGCCGTCTTATTACCATATGGGAGGCGGGCGGTGTCGCCGAAATAGACAATGTCTTCATCGGGCAGGGTGCGGCGCAGGGCATTGACGACGGTTAGCCCGCCCAGACCGCTGTCCAGAACCACAATAGGCGATGCGCTCGAACTCATTGCATCTCCAACACAACCGATCCTTCCCAACTTCACGCATCGGCATCTTCGCCATCCAGGGGGGCGCACACAAGGGGCGGGGAGGGATC
>JBBQTU010000121.1:0-12697 GCA_038213005.1 Tepidisphaerales bacterium
GCGATGTGGAGATCGGCCGCCCCATTGAGCAGCAGCGGAGTAAGGACTCGCTGCCGCGAGGCGGCAATTGCTACAAGCGAGGGCGCATGTGCCACGGGTGCGCTGCTGCTCAATGGGGCTGGATTTCTGGGCAGATGCAAGTTGCGCGAGTGGTTGGAGCGAATAGGGTGCTGAAAGAGGTGTCGCCCTTTCAGGGCTCATTCGGGGTGAATGGTTCTTACCCAGGGCTGCGCGGGTACGCTTACCCTGGGCTTACGAATGCCGCCCCGTTGGGGCTAAGAAATCGCGTGCCCGGAAAAACGGGCGCGGCCCACAGGTTGGTTGATCGGTCACTTTTTGCGTCAGTCTGCGCCGGCTGCTATTCTTCCTTCCCCGCGTCAGGGGACCGGATCCAAACTCCCGAGCGGCTGTTGTTCATGGATGGAGCCACGCATGATTGTTGCCCACGTTGAGAAGGTCGCGACTGAACTCTCCCTCAAGCCGGCGCAGGTTGCCTCGACGGCCGCCCTGCTGGACGAGGGGGGAACCGTGCCGTTCATCGCCCGCTACCGCAAGGAAGCCACCGGGCTGCTGGATGAGGTGCAGATCACCAGTATCCGCGACCGGCTGGCGCAGCTCGTCGAGCTGGATGCCCGGCGGAAGTCGGTCATCGACTCGCTGACCGAGCGAAAGCTCCTGACCGATCAACTCAAGGGCAAGATCGACGCGGCCGAGACGCTGGCGACGCTGGAAGACATCTATCTGCCGTTCCGGCCCAAGCGTCGCACCCGCGCCATGATTGCCAGGGAGAAGGGGCTGGAGCCGCTGGCCGAGGTCATTCTCAAGCAGGATTCCGTTGTCCAGCCGATGGAGGAGGCGGCGAAATACATCACGCCGGCCGGGGCTGCGGTGACCGACGAGCTGAAGGTGGCGGATGTGGCGGCGGCCCTTGCGGGTGCTCGCGACATCATCGCCGAGAAGATCAGCGACGATGCCGATGTTCGCGGCAAGATGCGTGAACTGTTCCTGGGGCAGGGGCAGATCAGTTCGGAAGTGATCCCCGGCAAGGAGGAGGAAGGCGCCAAGTACAAGGACTATTTCAAGTGGTCGGAGCCGGTGGCGTCGGCCCCTTCGCACCGCGTGCTGGCGATCCGCCGCGGGTCGGCCGAGGGCATTTTGATGTTCCGCCTGCAGCCGCTGGAAGACGATGCGGTGGCGATTCTTGAAGAGCAGTTTGTCCTGAACAATTCAGCCTGCGCCGAGCAGGTGAAGGCGGCGGTCAAGGACTCGTACAAGCGTCTGCTGTCGCCGTCGATGGAAACCGAGGCGCGGCTGGATTCGAAGAAGAAGGCAGACGCGGCCGCCATCAACGTGTTTGTGCAGAATCTGCGGCAACTGCTGCTGGCGCCGCCGCTGGGGCAGAAGCGCGTGCTGGCGATCGACCCGGGCTTCCGCACCGGCTGCAAGATCGTGGTGCTGGATGCCCAGGGCAAGCTGCTCTACAACGACGTGGTCTACCCCGATCAGGGCACCGCCAGGACGCAGGAAGCGAAGCTGACGATCATGGCATTGTGCGACCGGCACAAGGTTGAGGCGATCGCCATCGGCAATGGCACGGCCGGGCGCGAGACCGAGGCGTTCGTGCGGGCCCTGGACCTGCCGGCGTCGATCATGGTGGTGTCGGTGAATGAGTCGGGTGCATCGGTTTACTCGGCATCGGAAGTGGCGCGAGAGGAATTCGGCGAATATGACCTGACCGTCCGCGGGGCGGTGTCGATCGGCCGGCGTCTGACCGATCCGCTGGCCGAACTGGTGAAAATCGATCCGAAATCCATCGGCGTCGGGCAGTACCAGCACGATGTGGACCAGAACGCACTGAAGAAGTCGCTCGATGATACCGTCGTGTCTTGCGTCAATGCGGTGGGGGTTGAGGTCAATACGGCATCGAAGCAGCTTCTGACGTATGTCTCGGGCCTGAACGCCACGATTGCCGAGAATATCGTCGCCTATCGCAATACCAACGGGGCATTCAAGAGCCGCAAGGAGCTGCTGAGCGTGCCGCGCCTGGGCGAGAAGACGTTTGAGCAGGCGGCCGGGTTTCTGCGGGTTCGCGAGGCGGAGAATCCCCTGGATGCTTCTGCCGTCCACCCCGAGAGCTACGGCCTCGTGGACCTGATGGCCAAGGATCTGGGCGTGACGGTGAAGGATCTGATTCGCGACGATGACCTGCGGAAGAAGATCGACAAACAGAAGTACGTCACGGAGAAAGTGGGCCTGCCGACCCTGACGGATATCCTGCTGGAACTCGCCAAGCCCGGGCGCGACCCGCGTGAGAAGTTTGAAGCATTCTCGTTCGCCGACGGCGTGCACAAGATGGAGGATCTCAAGCCGGGCATGAAGCTGCCGGGGATCGTCACCAATATCACGGCGTTCGGTGCGTTTGTTGATATCGGCGTGCATCAGGATGGGCTGGTGCACATCAGCCAACTGGCCGACCGGTTCATCAAGGACGCCAACGAGATCGTCAAGGTGCAGCAGAAGGTGGAAGTGACCGTGGTGGAGATCGACCTGCCCCGCAAGCGGATCGCCCTGTCAATGCGCAAGGGCGCCAGCCCCGCGCCCAAACGCGAAGCCGGCGAGGCCCGGACCAGTCCTGCTGCGGCCAAATCGTCGGGGCCGGCTCTGGCTCCCAGGCCAGTGGCCAAGCCGAAGCCGCAACCCGCCGCGACCGGCGGCTGGTTCACGTCTGCTCTGCGCGATGCGGGGAAGGTGAAGTAGCCTGCTCAGCAGATCCGATGTCAAGACAGGCTTGATCGCTATACCATATACGTTATAATTCCATTATGTGGGAAGTGGAGTTTACGGACGAGTTCGGCGAGTGGTGGGAGTCGCTCACCGAGGATCAGCAGAACGCCATCGACCGCACCGTGGGTGTGCTCCGGGAATTCGGTCCCGCGCTGGGTCGGCCGCGGGTGGACACACTGAACGCCTCGCGGCATGCGAACATGAAGGAGCTTCGCGCCCAGCACGAGGGGCATCCGTTTCGAGTGTTCTTCGCGTTCGACCCAAGACGCAGCGCCATTCTGCTGATCGGAGGGGACAAGACCGGGGATGATCGGTTCTATGATCGGATGATTCCCATCGCCGACGATCTCTACGACGCTTACCTTGCCGAACTGCGCAAGGAAGGATTGGTGTAACATGGCCGGCCACCGCAATTTCAATGAGCTGCGTGCAAAGATGAGTCTGCAGCGACGGCAGCAGAACGACAAGGCAGTGCTGGACGAGTTTCGGCTCATGCTGGTTCAGGAACTGCGCAAGGTGGAAGCTCTGTCGCAGGCAGAATTGGCTCGCCGCATGGGCGTGTCTCAGCCGGCCATCGCGCGGATTGAGGCGCAGGACGATGTTCAGATCTCGACGCTGCAGCGACTGGTCGAGGCGTTGGGGGGAAGTCTGGATGTAATCGCCCGGCTGCCCAGCGGAACCTACCGTGTCGGACAGTTCACGGCCGCGTCACACTGAGCGTCAAACCCAGGCATCGCACGCAGGACTCGACCGACACGCACCATGCCCTGTCCGCAGGGGAATCCGATGAAGCATGTTGCGTCCTCGGACATCCGGCATAACATTCCAGTAGCGACAGGCGAGATACCGCTCTGTCGGCGATTGGAAGGAATTCTGCATTATGCGTGACCCACGTCTTGAGAAACTTGCCGATGTGCTGGTGAACTACTCGGTGGGCGTAAAGCCTGGCCAATTGGTGCGCATCGCCGGCGAGAGCATCGCCACGCCGCTGGTGGTGGAGTTGTATCGCAAGGTGCTGCAGGCCGGCGGGCTGCCGTTTGTGCGCATGGTCCCTGAGGAGCTTTCCGAACTGCTGGTCAAGTACGGCAATGAGGAGCAGCTCAAGTTCGTGAATCCGGTCACGCTGGTTGAGTATGAGAAGGTGGACTGCTCCATCGGCCTGTGGGCGGGGCGCAATACGCGGGCGATGACCAGCGCCGACCCGAAACGGCTGAGCATGGCCGAGTCGGCCCGCCGGCCGCTCAATGACATCTTTTTCAGCCGTGCGGCGGCCGGACAGCTCAAATGGACCGGCACGCAGTATCCCACCCAGGCCTGCGCCCAGGATGCGGAGATGAGCCTGGCCGAGTATGAGGATTTCGTCTTCTCGGCCGGCCACCTGGACAAGGCCGACCCCGCCGCCGAGTGGCGACGTCTCAGCGAGGCGCAGCAGCGGCTGGTGGAATTCCTCAATGGCAAAAACGACTACCATGTCGTCGCCGCCAACGGCACCGATGTCCGCATGAGCGTCAAGAACCACGTGTGGATCAACTGCGACGGGCATGAGAACTTCCCCGACGGCGAGGTGTTTTCCGGACCGGTGCTGGACAGCGTTAACGGGCAGATCAACTTCAGCTTCCCCGCCGTGCATCATGGCCGCGAAGTGCAGGATGTGCAGTTGACGTTCAAGAACGGCAAGGTGGTGGCCGCCCGCGCCAGCAAGGGCGAAGAATTTCTGCATTCGATGCTTGATATGGACGCAGGCAGCCGGTTCCTCGGCGAGTGCGCCATCGGCACCAACTACAGCATCCGCCGCTACACGCGCAACACGCTTTTCGACGAGAAGATCGGCGGCACCGTGCACTTTGCCCTGGGCGCTGGCTATCCCGAAACCGGCAACTCCAACCAGAGCGGCCTGCACTGGGATATGGTGGTGGACCTTCGTCCCGGCGGATTTGTGGAGATCGATGGCGTGAAGGTCAACGTCGACGGGCGCTTCACCCGTCCTGAATGGCCCACAGCGGAATGAGCCGTTCGCTGTTTGATGGCCGGAGTGCCGGCGGAGGTGGCAGCATAGCCCGCGTTTCCGCGTCAAGTCCGCCGATGACTTGCGCGCGATCGAGGGGGCAGAAGCGCATGTTTAATTGGTGTTGGGAATGGGTGTTTTCTTCTTTGGTTGGGCTATACCACATTGAATCCTCGTCCCAATACCGGGTATGATACCGGTGGAGACCAACAGATGACCCGTGCCACAGTCCAATTGCCCAGTCCGCTGAAGTCCCGCATTGTCCACGAGGCGCGCGAGAATGGCATGACCGTTGGCGAGTTTATCCGCCACTGCATCGAGCAGTCACTGAGTTCTGCGCCCGCTCCCAAGAGGCGGTCGTTTTTCGACTTGGAAATCTTCACTGGCTCTGCTCCATCGGACGTGTCAGCTAACGTCGATGAGTACCTCTACGGGGCCAAGCGTGATCTTCATTGATACTGGCGCCTTCTACGCCCGCAGCGTCGAGAGCGACGCACACCATCGTCGGGCATTGAAGGCGTGGCCAAAGCTGGCTCGCCGCAAGTTGTTCACCAGTTCGTTGGTGATTTGCGAAACAGCCGAGCTGCTGATCCGCCGAACCTCGCCCGAGTTTGCGGCCCGCATCATCAGACAAATACTCAGTACGCGCGAGTTGACGATCCTGCGGCCGGCGTTGGATGACGAACTGACGGCGCTGGAGTGGGTCGCAAAATACGCCGATCAACCGATTGGCTTTGCAGATTGTGTTTCTTTCGTGCTGATGAAGAAGAATCGCATCCATGATGCGTTGGGATTCGATCAACACTTTGCATTGGCCGGTTTTACGCTCTGGCTCCAGGATGAATGAGGTCGTCAATTCGTTGACAAAACGGCAGGCTCGCTCCAAGGAGTTTGAGTTCCGCGTCACCATGATCAAAGCCGGCGAAGGCGAATCCACCAACAGTACCATCGCGGTGCTATAACTTGTCGTCACGGTGTTGCCCCGAGCCGTTGTCGAGGCCTCCGCATCATTTCCTGAAGAATGTCTTCCCGTTGCGGTTGTACTTGCTCAGGCGATTGTTGACGTAGAGCGCTTCGAGCAGGAACTCACCGGCGCTGGCCAGGGTGCCGGGGTTCGTTGCATCCAGTTCCATGGCTTCGGCCAGGCGTTTGGCGGCCGGCGTGAGCCCCTTGATCGCCGACATGTTGGCGACGAACTCGTCGTCGGTAATCTCATCGCCCGAGGGAAAGGTAAGATTGCCTTTGAACTGCTCGACGATGGCTTCATACTCGGCCACGTCGCCGTACTGGCTGAAGACCAGCTTCACGGATTCGCCCGTCAGCGACTGGATGAGCTTGTCCTCGGCCGCATCGTCTTCGGCGAGCGTCAGTTCGATTTTGCCGCGGCAGGCGGCCATCAGGTGCTGCAGGTCGCCCACCCGGCAGACAACCCGGTTCTGCCCCGACAGGACGCCACGGCGTTCGGCGTTGGAGCAGACCGCCTCGATGCAGCAGATCGACGCTCGCACCGACACGCCCGAACTCTGCGACACATGCGGGCTGGTTCGCGCCAGCATGATGATCTGCTCGACGACCTGGGCGATGAATGGAGGAATATCCACCTTCACGCCTGATCCGGCCGGGCTGCCCTCGCGATCGAGCCACGCGTTCTGATGCGATACCTCGATCCCCTCTTCCAGTGAGTGTGGATAGTGCGTGCGAATAACCGACCCGATACGGTCCTTCAGCGGTGTGACGATTCGGCCGCGGTTGGTATAGTCCTCAGGATTGGCCGAGAAGACCAGGCAAAGGTCCAGCTCAAGGCGAATGGGATATCCTCGTACCTGCACATCGCGCTCCTCCAGCACGTTAAATAGCCCCACCTGGATGCGTGGCGAGAGATCGGGCAGTTCGTTGATGGCGAAGATGCCTCGATTGGAGCGCGGAATCAGCCCGTAGTGCATCGTGGACTCATCGGACAGATAACGCCCTTCGGCGTGTTTCACCAGGTCGATTTCGCCGATCAGGTCGGCGATGGTGACATCCGGGGTCGCCAGCTTCTCCTGGTAGCGGTCATCGCGGTGGACCCATTCGATCCTGGCGGCGTCGCCTTGCTCGGCGGCAATTCTCTGCCCAGCCCGTGTGGTGGGATGGATCGGGTCGTCGTTGATTTCCAAGTCCGTCAGCACCGGGATCCATTCATCCAGCAGCGTGGGCAGCATACGGATGATTCGCGTCTTGGCCTGGCCGCGCAGCCCCAAGAACAGCAGGTCGTGTTTTGACAGAATCCCGTTGATGATCTGAGGCACCACCGTCTCGCGATAGCCCACGATGCCGGGGAATAGCTCCTCCCCGGCTCGCAGTTTGCGGATCAGGTTGCGGCGCAGTTCATCCTTGACGCTGCAGGGCTGATACTTTATCGCCTTGAGTTGCCCAACCGTCGCTGCCTGAGGATGGCTCATACTGACGCCTTTCTGACCGTGGCCGATTCTAGGCAGGCAATGAGCACTCCATCGCTTCGCGAAGGATGTGGCCACAAGAGATGGCCACATCCTGGGCGAATGCCTCAAGCACTATCTGCCGTGACAGTGGAAATTGCGGCTGAGCCCGCCTAATAATTATTCAGCGCGTGCAAGCTGCGGCCAGCGCCGCTCTTGCTCTGCGAAGCTGGCTATGTGACTGCGGGTTTTCGCGCCGGGTGCACCGGCCGCTCTCAGTTCACTGGCCCTCAAAACTATTGGAGTTTGCATAATGTCCACGCTTATCGGAAAGCCGGCCCCTTCGTTCAAACTCGACGCCGTGCACAACGGTGAGATGAAGAACATCTCCCTGAGCGACTACAAGGGCAAATGGGTGGTGCTGTTCTTCTATCCTCTGGATTTCACGTTTGTCTGCCCGACGGAGATTCTGGCGTTCTCGGATCGTTACGAGGACTTCAAGAAACTCGACGCCGAAGTTCTCGGCGCCAGCGTCGACAGTAAGTTCACGCACCTGGCCTGGCTCGAGCGCCCGCGCAAAGAGGGCGGCATCCAGGGCCTGAAGTATCCTCTGCTGTCTGACCTGAACAAGACGCTTGCCGCCGACTACGGCGTTCTTATGGACAACTCGGTCGCTTTGCGCGGGCTCTTCCTGATCGATCCCGACGGCGTCGTGCAGCACTGTACGATCAATAACCTGTCCGTTGGCCGGTCGGTGGATGAGGAACTGCGCGTGCTCGAGGCCTTCCAGTTCTGCCGCACCCACGGCGATGTGTGCCCGGCCAACTGGAAACCCGGCTCGGCCACGATGACCCCGGACTGGGGCAAGAGCAAGGCCTACTTCTCCAAGCACGGCTGATCTGCGACTCGACGCGATAGACCACTGCCCCGAGGCGGCTGCATCTGCAGAGCGCCTCGGGGCAGCATCGCCACAACCGAACCCAACTGCGATAGCGCGAACTACGCGAAGTGCGCGAAGTGCGCGAAGCACGCGAAGAATACCTCAGCATGGCTCCTCTTCGCGCCGCCTTCGCGTTCTTCGCATCTTCGCGGTTGCATTTCTTTTTCTGGGAGAAGGTTGTGCGCGATTGCTTCCGGGGCGTCTCATACGGATCGCTCATCCGGACCGACGATGTGAATGCGATTCTTCCCCGTCCGCTTGGCATGGAACATCATCGCCTCGTCGGCGGCGCGAATCAGTGAATCGACGTCGACTGCGTCGGTGGGATGCACCGCCATGCCCGCCGAGATCGTCAGCCGTCCCAGGCGCGTGGGACCCAGATCGGGAAACTCCTCAGACGCCAACTTCGCCCGGAATCGCTCAAACACCTGCAGCGGCGACGCCACCGTGACCAGGGGCGATCCCGAAGCGCGAGGCTGACGCGGCCCGCCCTTATCCCAGAACACCACCGCGAACTCATCCCCGCCGCCCGACAGCCGCGCCACCAAGTCGTGCCCGCGGCAGCACTGCCGCAGCAGCCCCGCCGTCTGCCGCAGAATCCGATCGCCGGCCGCGTGCCCGTACTGTTCGTTGTAGTGCTTGAAGTTGTCAATATCGAACAAGAGCAGCGTGATCGGCAATCCCGCTTCCTGCGACCACGCCAGCTTCTCCCCGAGAAACTCACGAAAGTATCGCCCGTTGGCCAGGTTGGTCAGTTCGTCGGTCCTGGCTTCCCGCCACAGCCGATCCTGCCGCTCCCGCAGGTCAGCCAGGTGGCTCAGGGCCGATGCCATGACCCGCGCAAGGCCCCTCGCCTGCGCTGCGG
This sequence comes from Tepidisphaerales bacterium, assembly GCA_038213005.1. Taxonomy (GTDB): domain Bacteria; phylum Planctomycetota; class Phycisphaerae; order Tepidisphaerales; family Tepidisphaeraceae; genus JBBQTU01. The sequence continues at coordinate 9,012 of JBBQTU010000121.1, forward strand.
CCGCCGGTGGACATGAGACCACAAGGCTCGCCTGTTCGACACCATCCATCAGCACCGGTTCGCTCGCAACAACCCGGCCGGCTTCCGCGGTGGGCACCAGTTCATCTCGCCCCGCCAGACGCACCTGGATTCCGCCCGCCAGCGACGACGCCATCCGCCCGACCAGTGACGTCAGGTCCGCCAGTGATGCCTTGGACAGCCCGCTTAAGACATCGTCCAGTAGCGCCATCGCCGACAGGGCAACGTCCGCGGAAATCGCCGCGATGTCCTGCGATCCTTCGTTTGGGCCTTTTGGAGCAGCTTCGTTGATGAGGTGTTCACCCACGCGTGACATTCTAGCGGGTCGGTGGCACCGACGGCAATTGACACGACGTCACGGCCCACCGCGCACGGCAATGGCATCTACACAAGTCGGCCATAGGGCGCGGCCGCATGGTGCGCGGCCGCAGGCCCGGTCGCGGGTTTGGGAAAGGGCGTCGATCCAACGGGCGCGCGTGATGCGGCGTGCCCTGCGACAATGGTATCGACACAACTCGACCACGCCGCATGGTGCGCAGCGTCCTCGCCCGCACTATGCGCCCACTGCTAAGTGCCTGTTTCTCGGCAAATGCAACGATTTCGGACCCCGGCAAATCGGATTCTCTGGTCGGGCCTGTGCGGGCGTGGACGCCGCGCACTCGGGCGGCCGGTGGCGAATGGTAGTGCGCGGCCTCCTCACCCGGCGGGCGTGGAAAGGCAAAGGCTTCTGCGTGTCAGTCCGCGCATCATCCGCCACCGGCGTGCGTCAGGGTCTCCAGGGGGAAGCGGCAGCGGCTGCGGAGGTCTTGGATGATCCGGCGGGACATGGCGGGCGCCACCAGCGAGTGGGGGGGGCTGGGAGAGGATCTGGTCGAGTTCGAACCATTGGACGGCGATGATCTGGTCGCCAGCGATGGCCGGGCCGGTGATGTTGATGGCCTCGAATACGAAGCGGGTGGCCTAGCACTACAGCGGGTGGTGTAGATGCCCAGGAGGCTGGAGTGCGTGCAAGGGATGTGGGTTTCTTCGAGGGTTTCGCGGACGGCGGCGGCTTGGGGGCTTTCGCCGTGGCCAACGTGGCCGCCGGGGAGGTTCCACTTGCCGTGCGCCACGGGTGTTTCTTCCTGGACCATGAGCAGGCGGCCGTGGGGGTCGATCAATGCCATGCTGGCATGGAGGCGGAAGACACAGCGGCAGTCGACGAGCATTGGGTCGGTCATGGAAGGGGGGAGTATAGCGAGGGTGGGTGGGCGGGAGAGCGACGTGACCTCCCCTTCGTCGCCCGCATCATCCAGTACGATGCGGAATGACGATCACCCCCAAACGCAGGTTGGGCCGACCTCCAGCACAGAAACCAGCCTCTTCAAGACCAACCAGAACATCCAACCCGCGTAATCCGGCCCCGCTCAGAGATCCGAACAAATGCTCCCGACACGGGCGCAAGTATCGTCGCCCGATTTTCTGGACCCGCACCCGTCTTCTTCTTTGTGCCCTCTGTGCTCTCTGCGGTTAATTCTCTTCTTCGGCCCGCAAACTTCGCACGGTCTCCCACGCCGCCCTCAAACGCGAACTGGGGCTGTAGGCATGGCGTACCGGAACGAATACACCACCCCGGCCGCCAAGCTTCTGTAAACTTTGGACGTCGATCTCAGCACCATGGTGACTCTCGGCTCCGCCATGCAGCGTGAAGCACCCGACTTTCACCTCTCCCACCTTGCCCCTCCGTCTCAACGCTGTACCATACTCAGCTATAACCATTTGCTGCGTTTGCGCGGGAGCAATAGCTGCCGCTGATGCGCCAGGCGCGTGACAGCGTGGTCGCCGCCGAACAGGAGACGCTTGTCGCATAAACCAACAGCCCACTGGCCTGCAAGCCCGTGCCTGATAGAATAAAAGTATCGGTTCGCGAAAAGGCAGGTGGGCCATGACGATGAACGAACACCATATTGATCTGACTGGTCCGGCTTGTTTCGGCAGGTTCGCTCGGCCCGAGGCCGTTGGCCGTGTGCTGTCTTGTATCGCACCGATGGCGAGAGAAAGCGTGCGCATGAGCGTGCTGCATTCTAGTCGCATTGCCGGTCGGCCATGGCGAGAGCTGACCGCCGCCTGGGACATTCGCTACGGCGGACAGACAAAGTCGCCTGACGGCGGTACTCGGCTGGTCTTCACGGCACCATCGTTGATCCACGCAGCACCCATGCTCTTTGAACAGCACCTTCTTTTCGCCGATGGCCCTAGTGCCGACGACACGGCTTTCGACCTGATGGGCGACATGCTGGGTGACGTGGGGCAGATGAAACGGGAGAGCGCTCGATTTGATGCAGACTTGCTCAGTACGCTGCTGCGGTTCGGCGCGGCGGTCAAGCGCGGAGTGCAGTCCATTCTGCTTGGCGGACACCGCTTGGATCATACCATGCCGCCGCCAATAGACCGTCGGTTGATCGCGGCCGCCTCGGAGTTGGTCGAGGAGACGCCCAAACCGCAACGAGTACGAATCACAGGCAGACTGGACATGGTCCGTGTGAGCGACCGCGCCTTCGAACTGCTTTTGGAGGATGGGCAACATGTGCGAGCGGTGTGGGCGCAGCCTTCGGTAGCGCACCTAGGTGAGTATCTTGGACGTCCTGTAGTCGTTGAAGGCCAAGCGGTTTTCCGGCCTTCGGGAAGTGTTCTCCGGATCGACGCGGAGGCGATTGCTCAGACGCAGGAGGTCGACGCCTTCTTCTCGAGGTTGCCGGAGGCGAAATTGAGCATGCGGCGAGCGATGGAGCAAAGCACAGCCCCTCGCAAGGGTGCAAGTGCGTTTGCAGCGATCTATGGGCAATGGCCTGGCGAAGAGTCGGAGGAGCAGCTTGTCGCGGCCTTGGAGGAGATCAGCTAAATGCCGGAGCCACCTGCCTACGTGTTGGACACAAACGTTTTGGTGCATTACGCACGGGCCAGTAAGGTCGGGCAGGCAATCGAGGCACATTTCCAATTTCTGGCGCGACCGGCCTCCTTCCGACCGCTAGTCAGCGTTGTCAGCGTCGGCGAGATACGGTCGTTGGCCGCCCAATGGACCTGGGGGCCGGCGAAGTTGCAGAAGCTGGACGATTTTCTGCAGAAAATCGTCCAGTTGGGTATTGATGCCGACCAGACGCTCCGTGCGTGTGCGGACATTGACACTCATTGCGTTCGTAATGGTCTTGCCCTTGATGACAATGACACTTGGATTGCTGCAGTCACGCGGGCTGCGGGAGCGTGCCTGATCACGACCGACAAGGACTTTGACCCACTCAGTCCGCGATGGCTTCGCCGGGTCTACGTCGATCCGAAAACGCTGGCATTTGTGGAGTAGCAGCCCCTTCTGCGTTGGTTGCGCCCTTGCCTAGAGAATGGAGCTGAGAGGAGACATGATGCTAAGCTCGCTGAACATTCAGGAGATTGCGGCGACCAATCCTGCTTTGGATGCCGAAAAGCTGCAGGGGCTGCGCGTAGGCCGCCGTCACCTTGTCCGGCAACGTCGTCAAAAACTTCACATCGCGGATCAGGTGGGCCAGACAGAACTGCACCGCCACATCGAAGTCCCCCATATACTACCGATACGCCCAGAAGTAATCACACCCCAGAACCCCCGCAAACTCCTCGCCCAGTACGTCAATCAAAACCTCCGATCCCCGTGAAGGGGC
>JBBQTU010000122.1:0-12683 GCA_038213005.1 Tepidisphaerales bacterium
GTTGATTCGAATGCTTTGCTGGCCGGCCCGATTCCCTTTCAGCGACTCAAGCCGGTTTCCCGGAGGCGAGCGCATATCTTCCAGATGCCCGGCGCTGGCTAGAACCTCCAGCTTCCGCCTCGCAACTCGCTCGATTGCACGAAATCGCCTGACCACCTCATCGTTCGCGAGGCTCTGCGTATCGCGGCATCGGAAGCTTCGGATCATCCCTTTGAATCATACCGTTCGGCATGATATGTGCAACGGCATAAAACAAACGGCTCATCGCGTGCGCCACTGGCAATGCTGAGATGGCGGCGCGGCGGCTACAGACAATTGCGGGCCTGGCGTCCCTGGAGCTTGGCGAAGCCGTCGTGACCCTGGCGGAGAAACTCGTGGCATATGGCGGCCTGCCACGCAGAGCGGCAAACGATGCCTTGCACGTGGCGGTCGGACCCGCCTGGCGCGTGGACTATCTGGTCACGTGGAACTGCACCCACATCGCCAACGCCACCACGCGCAGAACCATGGAACAGATTGTCCTTGCCTCGGGCTTGCCGTTCCCTGTAATATGTACCCCAGAGGAACTGCAGTGACGAAGGATCCGATGATCACCGAGATTCGACAATTCCGGGACAAATACGCCCGAAAGCATGGCTACTCCATTCGAGCCATTGCTGAAGATCTGAAAGGTTTCAGCGTTCCCAAAGCCATCCAGCCCACGAAGTGCGCCAGGCCCACAAGAAAGATTGCCCACTGATCTCTGCCGGGCGACGGACCGTGCCATGGGAAGCGTGGTGATTGTTCGCCGCTGAGAGGAAGCCACACCGACTCTGTGCTATCCTTTAACTGAACGGTTGATCCATTTGCGGAGACTCTCTTGGCCGACCTCAAACGAACGAAGATGACTGTCCAGCAGGAACGCGTGATTCTGGTCGGCATGATCCTGCCCAAGTCCACCGCCGATCCACGCGACCCGCTCGGTGAACTCGCCTCGCTCGCCAAGACCGCCGGCGGCCGGGTGGTCGGCCAGGTCCTGCAGAAGCGCCCCACCGTCAACGCCAGCACCTACATCGGCAGCGGTAAGGTCAAGGAAGTCGCCGCCCTCTGCCTGAAGGAAGACGCCGATGTCGTCGCCTTCGACAACGACCTCTCGCCCGCCCAGATCGGTGCCCTGGAGCGCATCATCAACAAGGAACTGGGCATCAGCTACCAGAAAGGCGTGAAGGTCCTCGATCGCTCCGAACTGATCCTGGACATCTTCGCCACCCGCGCCCAGACCAGCGAAGCCAAGCTCCAGGTCGAGCTGGCCCAGATGGAATACACCTATCCCCGCCTCACCAGCCTCTGGGGCCACCTCGAACGCATCGCCAGCGGCACCAAGGCTGGCATCGGCGCCCGCGGCCCCGGCGAGATGCAATTGGAAATCGACCGCCGACTCGTCCGCAAACGCATCGCCGCCCTGAAAGCCGACATCGAGAAGATCCAGGAGCGAAAGAGCCGCCTGGTCGCCCAGCGCAACCGCGAAAACTACACCGTCTGCATTGTCGGCTATACCAACGCCGGTAAGAGCACGCTGTTTAACACCCTCACCGCCGCCGGCACTTACGCCGACGACAAGCTCTTTGCCACCCTGGACACCAAAACCCGCGCCTGGAAGCTTGAGCGCGGCGAGAGCGTCCTGCTCTCCGACACCGTCGGCTTCGTCCGCGACCTGCCCCACAAGCTGGTTGCCAGCTTCAAGGCCACCCTCGAAGAGGCCGTCCACGCCGACCTGCTCCTGCACGTCCTGGATGTGGGGCACCCCCACGCCCAGCAGCAATTCCAGAGCGTCCACGAGGTGCTCAAGGAGATCGGTGCCGACGGCAAGCCCGAAATCCTGCTCCTGAACAAGATCGACACCCCCGAAGGTGAAGAAGCCTACCCCGTCTGGCGGGCCTTGCATCCCGATGCCGTGCCCATCAGCGCCAAGACCGGCGCCGGCGTCGACCAGATGCACGCCGCCGTCCAGAAATTCGTCCGCGGCCAGCAGGTCCGCGTCCAGCTCGCCACCGATCAGGCCAGCGGCAAACTCCTGGCCTTCCTCGAGGCCAACTCACGCATCGAAGATCGCCAGTACGATGAGCACCGCGTGCGCCTGACCATGATCATGGGCCGTCGCCTCTTCCATGACCTCACCGCCAACCAGCAGGTGGAAATCATCTCCTCCAAGCCCCTGGAGCCCGAAACCTGACCGACCGTAATCGCCCGATTCAACCTCTTGGCCCGGCCGTGGTATCACATTGCAGTCCCGGACTGATGTAGATCGCCGGGCTTTGGTCGACTCACAGCGGTTCTTCACAAGGCGCGCGGATGTTTCTCAACCTCATCATGCTGACCGGGCTGGCAGGGGTGAGCGTCCCGATCATCCTCCACCTGCTCAGCCGTGCACGCTACAAGACCGTCGACTGGGGCGCGATGATGTTCCTTCTGGGAACCGATCGCAAACAGCGACGCAATTCCCGCATCCGCCAGTGGCTCCTGCTGGCCCTGCGGATGCTCCTGATCGCCCTGGTCTCCATCGCCCTGGCCCGGCCGCTGCTCAAGAAGTCGCTCTCCATCGGCGGCGGCCAGGTCTCAACGGTCCTGATCATCGATCGCTCGGCATCCATGTCCATCAAGGAGAACGACCAGGTGCGCATGGACGCCGCCAAGACGGCCGCGATCCAGATTCTCTCCCGCCTGCAGCGCGGCGATGAAGTCACGCTGCTCACCACCGGCGACAGTAGCGCCGAGGCGCGCCCCACCACCGACCTGCAGGCACTCGCCCGCTCCATCGCCGACCTGCAGCCCGCGCGCGGATACGCCGACATGGCCGCCACCCTCGCCAAGGCCGCCGAGGTCCTGGAACGCAGCACCTCCGTCAATCGCGAAGTCTATATCGTCTGCGACCGCCAGAAAGTCAGTTGGAACGGCGTCGATACTGCATGGTCATCCACGTGGAAAAAGCGGCTGTCTCAGCAGACCATCCGGCCGCGCATTGCCATGGTCCCGGTGGGCGGACAGGAAACCGCCAACGTCGCCGTCGAGGCGTTCGAGATCACCAACCCGCCGCTTGCCCTCCACCAGCCAGCCGAGATTGAGGTGAGAGTCCACAACTTCGGCGCCAACCCCGTCGGCGACATCGCGCTGCAAGTCAAAGAGGGCGACCGGTCCGTGCTCAGTACCAGCCTGACCCTCGCCGCCGGCGCCTCCATGGTCCTGCGTACCCAGACCAGCTTTGACAAGATCGGCCCCCACGTGCTCACCGCCAGCATCGACTCCGCTGGCTTCGTCCTGGACGACTCGCGCGACCTGGCCCTTGTCGTGGGCGATCCCGTCCCCGTCCTGATCATCAGCGGCGACGAACGCGGCGGAGCGTTCCGGCGCGAGTCGGACTTCCTTCACCTCGCTCTGGCTCCCTACGCGATGTCCGGCCAGAAAGGGACCGACCCCACCACCGTCCAGGTGCTCACCACCGACCACTGGCCGCGCCTGGATGTGACGCGCAATCCCGTGGTCGTCCTGGCCAACGTCCCGCAGGTCACCGAAGCGCAGGCCGCCGAACTGGAACAGTATGTCTACAGCGGCGGCGGGCTGATCGTCACCATGGGCAACCTCGTCCAGGCGCGCTCCTACAACAACCTCCTCTACAAAGATGGCGCAGGCATCCTCCCGGCCGAACTGGACGACAGCTCATCACCCCAGGCCACCAGCCCCAGCACGATCCTGGGCGTCGATCTCAACCACCCCATGCTCAGGTTCCTGCGCGACCGCCCCGACCCCGTCCCCGTAGCCAGCATCACCCGCCGCTTCCCCACCCGTCAGGCCAAGCCCGAATCACACACCCTGATTACCCTGGCCAACGGACAGCCACTGCTGCTCGAAGCACGCGCCGGCCGCGGCCGCGTCCTGCTGCTCACCACCACCGTCAACGCCGATTGGACCTCACTGCCGCTCACGGGGTTCTATCTCCCGCTGATGCAGTCGGCGGTGAAGTACATGGCAACCGGCAATCTGCCCGAGCTCAACGTCCCCTGCGGCACCCCTATCGCATTCACCGTCACCGATCTCGCCAGCGACGCCCCGCCCGCCATCACGCTGCCCGACGGCCGGGTCGATCACATGGGAGTGCAAGCCACTTCCGCCGCCACCGAGCTCAATTACGCCTGGACCGCACTGCCCGGCCGATACACCGTCGATGCCAGAATCGGCAAGCAGGACCGCAAGTGGGTCTTCGTCGCCCAGCCCCCGACGACCGAGTCCGACCTGACTCCCCTGGATGACTCGCGCCTCACCGAACTGCATGACCAGGCCGACCTGGAAGTCCTCGACTCAGCGCGAAGCGACTTCGCCCAGGCCGTCGGCGCCGGGCGAAAAGGCCGCGAATTGTGGCTCCCCCTGCTGCTGGCCGCCATCGCCGTCGGCATCGGCGAAATGGTCCTCACCCGCTCCTGGGCTCAGCGCGAAAAGAACTGACCCACGCCGCAGTCAATCAATGGCAGCCAATGGCATGTTGGCGCACAAGTCAAATGCCACGGTATCACGCTTTGGCCCTTTATCGTTTCTCGTTTCTCGTTTCCGACGCCGCCGCAGCCGGTGCTGGAGCATGAGCAGCCTACGGATAGACCAGATCGAGCGCATCTAGGACTTGTCGAAGGCCCGGGACCAGCAAGCCCGCGCAATTCCGGATTCGTTTTATTTCGCCGGCCGTGAACGCGCCCTCGTCCGATGGGGCGCGCCAGTCTGCCGGTGAGTGCTGGAATGGATACTCGTGATTTCGCCTTGCCAGCGTTCCTCGTGCTGGATATTCCGGCACAAACGAATCCAGTAGGCTAATCTGCTCCACGACGGAGACCGTGAAGAGTCGACGCAACTTGTTGAGCAGATGGCGAGTGTCGCTTGACGCAGGGAAACCGCCAAGCACGGTGGCGTAACGAGCGACTCCATGGCGTCGATCTGATGGGCTGCTAACCAACCCGGCAGCATTGAGCTTGTCAAGCACGCCCTTGACCGACTTCTCAACGCACTGCTGATACTTGGAGATGGCCTGACAACGCGTTCGGGCGTCTGGGGCATTGTCAATGCGTATGGCGGTACGGAGATCCGACTCTGCCTGCTGCATCCAAGCTTGAGGGAGAGTCATCTGATTTTTTCCCAGAGCCGCTTGCCTTTCGCGTCAGCATATATCACGCTCGCACTGCCAGCCGTGCGTGCGGCACCCAGTTCCCGGACTGCTTTCCAACGATCGCGAACCGCCTCATCAAGTTCGGTCGGATTGGTCAGAACCATGCGCAAGTTGGTTCCAGAAGGCAATGGGATCGCCGGGGTTGAGCCATAGCCAAATTCAAAAAGCCTTCCTTTAGGCTCCACGGCATCCCCACCAAAACCGTCGAGGACCTCGAAAAGAAAGACATCTCGCTTTGATCGGCCCGGCGGAGCGAAATAAACGGCCAGCCGCAATCGCTGCTTATTCAACTTACGATGCTGTTGCACAAGGCTCCGAACCTGCGGTTTGAAATCCGGATATGTGTCAATCGCTGCCACCATGTTCAATCCACGATAGCGTCAACAACTGTCTTCGTCCAGCGGGGAATCAAACAGGAGGGAATCAAACAGGACGCGATTGGACGCGATTCATAGGCATAAAACTCGCGCATCTGACCCCCTCAACCGCACGTAACTCCTTAGCAAAACTGATCTCCCGACCCCCTCCCTCCACCCCTTAAAAGCATGCGCTTCTGGCCCATCGGATCGCACGTAAGTCTGTCCAAGATGGGAGCGGCCGCGTGGGCCGGCCGAGCATCCGTGTTCATCGGCGTTCATTGGTGAGGCGAATGCGATTGTAGCGCTGGGTGACGATGCAGGGGAGGTTCGCCAGCAGGCCATAGACGACCATGATCGCCATCGCCCAGGGCGGATTCCAGAGGCAGAACACGGGGGCAGCCAGCAGCATTGCCCAGTGGGCGGCCTCGCCGCGGCGACACTCCAGGAGCAAGCGGGCGCGCCAGGCCGGATCGCGGTGGTTGAGGCGCGACTTGGCAGCGCCGTGGCCGAGCCAGGCGGCGCCGTCAGGAAGCAGATGCTTCCAGCGTCGGATTGCCAGGAGGTGCTCGTAGACGGTGAGCTCAAGGCCCAGAGTGGGAAAGCAGGGGAGTCGCCGAACTCGGTGCGGTTGGAGTTGGAGAAACATCCAGGCGATGCTGAGGTGAATCACCGGCCAGCCCAGGACATTGAGGGCAATGATCCACCAAGTTGGGAGGTTAAGAAGCGGCATCGAAGGTCCGCCCTTTCCAAGTGACGCTTCGGCGGGTGATCGCGCCGGTGAACAGGATGAAGAAGGCCACCAGCGGCAGGGGATAGAGGATGGCGACATAAAGCGGGAAGGTTCCGAGGCGGCGAAGCAGGATATGGACTTGCATCGCGGCCAGTGCGTAAATAGCCGCCGAGACCATGCCGGGGTAGCGCACCAGCGCGGCGGGGGCTATGGCAAGGCCGCACAGCCAGGCGATGATCAGCAGGAGCAGCGGCAGCGGCGTGCGGGCGGCGCCAGAGGCAAAAGCCTTAGTCCAGCCGGCGGCCAGGTCTTTGATGCCGTGGGGATACATGCGCATGGACAGCGTCTGTTTACCGGCCAGGCAGCAAAGTGGAATGGCCTGCCGGCGCAGAAGGCGAGCGAGGTGAAAGTTCTCCAGGACTTCGCCCTTGACGGCCTCGTGTCCGCCGACGTTGAAGTACACCTGGCGATCAATCAGAAGCATCTGGCCAAACAGCCCCGCGGGCGGGATGGACGGAAACGTGAACGCGCCCGAGCCAGCCGCCATGACAAGCTGAAAGAACGCCGAGAGCTGTTCCCAGGGTCGATGGACGACGTGGAACGGCAGGACCGACAGCACTGTCGGCCGGGTGGCGTAGCGATCGAGTATGGCCGCCAAGCCATGGGGCTGGAACCAGGTGTCGGCGTCGAGGAAACAGAGGGTGTTGCACGAGGCGGCCGTGGCGCCGTGGAGACAGGCCCAGGTCTTGCCTCGCCAGCCGGGAGGAAGCGGCGGTGCGGAGATGACGGTGGCATGATGTTCGCGGGCGACGGCGGCGGTGGCGTCGGTCGAGCCATCATCGACCACGATGATCTCGATTTGATCCAGCCCCTGGGCGTGGATCGACTGAAGGAGTCGGGGGAGATTGTCCTGCTCATTGCGTGCGGGAATGATGATGGAGACGGGCATGCACTTTGGTGGCAGACGCAATGCGCTGCAGAATGAGATGCGGCCCAGCAGGAAGAACCCCAGCGGCAGCAGCGCGACAGTGAGGATGATGCAGGCGATCATGCGGGGCGATCCCAGTCGAGGATGCGCTGGCATGCGTTCAGGCCCGAGAGGATGACCATGGGCATCCCGCCGCCGGGATTGACGCTGCCGCCGACAAAAAAGAGGTTGCGGTATCGGGGGCTCTGCTTGGGCGCCTTAAACGCGAGGTTCTTGAACCGGTCCGACACGACGCCGTAGATCGAGCCGCAATTGGAGTAATAGTGCTGCTGGATATCCAGGGGGGTCCAGAAGTGTTCGACCACCACGTGCCTGCGGAGGTCCGTCAGTCCCATGCGCTCAAGCTTGGCGAGAACGCGGTCTTTGCAGGATGCATAGTCGTCGCGGGTGAGCGGGGCATCGGGATCGATCGACGGGATGTGGGGAAGGATCTTCAGCCCCTCGCAGCCGGCGGGGGCCACCGTGGGATCGGTCCGAGAGGCGGCGACCAGGTAGATGGTCGGATCGTCGGGGAGTTGCCGGCGATGGAAGACCGTGCGAAAGTGCTTCTTCTGATTGGCGGAATAGAAGAAGTTGTGATGAGCGAGCTGGGGATAGCGAATATCCAGCCCCAGGTCGATAATCAGGCCCGAGCATGCCGGCTGGAATCGCCTGAGCGTCTTGAGAAAGGCGGCGTCTTCCTTGAGCAGCGACTGATAGGCCGGGATCACTTCCATGTTCGACACGATAATGTCCGCCGGATGGAAGACCCCGTCGCGGGTGGTAACGCCCGTCGCCCGGCCGTCGCGGGTGGGGATGTCAACCACCTCGCTGCCGAGTTGAACCGTGATGCCAAGTTCGTTGATTCGCTTGAGCAGTCCCCTCGCAATTTCGTACAGGCCGCCGTCGACGTACCACAGGTCGTAGCGGAACTGAATGGTCGCGATGCAGTTCATGAACGCCGGGGCATCGAAGGCCGACGAACCGACGTACTTGATGAAGTAGTCGAAGATGTCGCGCATGTGGGGCGTGCGGAGGTAGCGTTTGACGCCCCCGTGCAGGGTGCGCAGCAGGTCGAAACCGCTGAACGCGCTCAGGCCATAGAAGCGGGCGAATTCGCGGCTGTTGTCCAAGCCCTTCTCGAAATACCCACGATTGACCAGGTCGTAGAGCCGCCCTGAATATTCCAGGAAGCGGCGGAGGTCTTCCGGCGCCTCGCCTGCCTTGCGGCATTCCTCGGCCATGCGGTCGGGTTCGGGGTACAGGTCGATCACTTTGCCGTCCGGAAAGAAGTTGCGCCAGTGAGGGCGGAGCGGGTGGAGGCTGAAGTAGTCGCTCATGCTCTTGCCGGAGCCGGCGAACAGCCGCTCAAAAATATGCGGCAGCGTCAGGATCGACGGACCCAGGTCAAACGTGAACCCATCCTGCTGATGAAGATTGAGCTTGCCGCCGATGCGGTCGTTCTTTTCGTGGATGGTGACTCGATAGCCCTCTTGGGCCAGGGCGATGGCGGCGGCCAGGCCGCCCAGTCCGGAGCCAATGACGATGATTTGTCCGGCGGGCTGAAGCATAATCAACACTTTACGATAAGTTCGACAAATAGGGAGTGTATTATTATGGAAATGACCAGCCTTACCACGACCCAGATTGACTATGCGGCACTTGTGCAGCGCCAGAGGGACTACTTCGCCACCGGGGCGACATTGCCCGCAGAGGCCCGGCTGGGGCATCTGCAGCGCTTGCGGCAGGCGGTGGTGCAATGGGAGACGCCGATCCTCGCGGCGCTGAAAAGCGACCTGGGAAAACCTGAGATCGAGGCGTATTCCAGCGAGATCGCGATGGTGCTCAGCGAGATTGACTACGCGATCAGGCACTTGCGGAAATGGATGCGCCCACGGGCCTGCGCCGGGCCGTGGATGTCCTGGCCCAGCCGTGGGTCGGTGACGCGGCAGCCCTTTGGGGTGGCGCTCATCCTCTCACCGTGGAACTATCCGGTGCAGTTGCTTCTGAGCCCACTGGTCGGGGCGATTGCAGCGGGAAATTGCGCCGTGGTGAAGCCATCGGAGGTGGCACCCGCGACCGCCACGGTGATGCGGGAACTGATCCAGAGCACCTTCGGTCGCGAGCATGTCGCCTGCGTGCTGGGCGACAAGAGCGTCGCCGAGGCCCTGCTGGGCGAGCGATATGACACGATCTTCTACACGGGCAGCACCGGTGTCGGGCGCAAGGTGATGGCGGCTGCAGCGAGGCATCTGACCCCGGTCACGCTGGAACTGGGGGGCAAGTGTCCGTGCATCGTGACGGCCGACGCGCGGCTGGATGTTGCGGCGCGGCGGATCATCTGGGGGAAGATGATCAACGCGGGCCAGACCTGCGTTGCCCCGGACTTTGTCTGGGTGGAGCGATCTGTCTGCGACGCTTTCCTCCAGGCCTGCAGGAAAGCGATCCGGGCGTTCTATGGAGCGGATCCTCGGCAGAGTCCCGACTTTGGCCGCATCGTCAATCGCGCCCATTTTGATCGCATTACGGCGTACCTGTCCCAGGGCGTCCGTTGCGTCGGCGGCGAGTGCGACCCCGAGCAGTTGTACATCGCTCCGACCGTCCTGACGGATGTGGCGCTGACCGCGAAGGTGATGCAGGAGGAAATCTTCGGGCCGGTGCTGCCGGTGCTGAGTTTTGATGGGATTGACCAGGCGTTTTCGCAGTTGAAGGAGATGCCGTCGCCGCTGGCGATCTACCTGTTTTCCAGCGATCGGGCCCTGGCGAGGCGCGTCATGGACGAGCTGCCGGCCGGGGGCGTGTGCGTTAATGATGTCATGATGCAGATGCTGGGCAAGCAGTTGCCTTTTGGCGGCGTGGGGGACAGCGGCATGGGGCGATATCATGGCCGGGACAGCTTTGAATGCTTCACCTATGCCAAGACGCTGCTGCGGTGTTCGACGGCGCTGGATACAGCGCTGCGTTATCCACCGCTCCGCATCGGACTGGGGACGTTCAGGCGCTTCGCCGGGGTGCTCCTGCGCCGGTAGGAAGGCGCCTTTGCCGCAATGAGTTTTTACCCCAATGAGTTTTTAACTGACAACTCCTGCTGTGGCCGGTTATGATCTGGCAATGGAGAAACGCAATAGTGTGCTGGTGGTCGGCGCGGGACCCGGGGGCCTGGCGAGCGCGATGTTGCTGGCCCATCAAGGGCTCGACGTGCAGATTGTCGAACGGGCGGACAAGGTGGGTGGCCGCACCACGAGCATCGAGGCGCAGGGGTTTCGCTTTGACACCGGGCCGACGTTCTTCCTCTACCCCCAGGTGCTGGAGGAGATCTTCACGCTCGTCGGGCGAAACCTGCACGATGAAGTCAAACTGGTGCGCCTCGATCCACAGTACCGGATCATCTTCGGCGGCGGCGGGCAGATACGGGCCACCCCTGATATCGGCAGGATGGAAAAGCAGATCGAGGCGATCGCGCCGGGCGACGTGCCGGGGTTTTCGCGGTTTCTGACGGAGAACCGGCAGAAACTGCAGCGGTTTGAGCCCTGCCTGCGGTCGCCCTTCCTGAGCTGGCGAGACCTGACCACGCTGCGCATTCTTAAGCTCTTGCCGATGCTCCAGCCGCATCGTTCGCTGGACGCGTATCTGCACCGTTTTTTCAAGGACCCCCGGGTGCGGCTCACGTTTTCCTTCCAGTCGAAGTACCTGGGCATGTCGCCGTACAAGTGCCCCAGCCTCTTCTCGATCCTCTCCTTCCTGGAGTACGAGCACGGCGTGTTCCATCCGATGGGCGGATGCGCCGCCGTGACCGAAGCGATGGCGCGCGTCGCCCGCGAGCTTGGCGTCCGCATCACGCTGAACACCGAAGTGACCGAGGTCCTGTTCGAGGGCCGGCGTGCCGTGGGCGTGCGGACGCCCGGCGGCGACCTCCGCGCCGATGCGATCGTCATGAACGCCGATTTTGCCCAGGCGATGAAACGCCTGGTGCCCGACGCGCTGCGAAAACGCTACACCGACGCGAAGCTGGCCAAGAAGAAGTATTCCTGCTCGACGTTCATGATGTACCTGGGCATCAAGGGCCGCTACGACTCGCTGGACCACCACAATATCTACATCGCCCAGGACTACCGGAATAACCTGCTGGACATCGAAGCCCGCCACCTGCTGTCGGAGGATCCGTCGTTCTACGTGCAAAACGCGTCGGTGACCGATCCCTCGCTGGCACCGGCAGGCAAGAGCACGCTCTACGTCCTGGTGCCCGTCAGCCACACGCATCCCAATATCGACTGGCAACAGAGTAAGCCCGCGTTCCGCGCCCTGGTGATGAAACAACTGGCGCGCCTCGGGATGGGAGACCTGGAAGAACGCATTGAGTTCGAACGGATCTGCACCCCCGCCGACTGGGAGAGTCGCGGGCAGATCTATCGCGGGGCGACGTTCAGCCTGTCGCACAACCTGGGGCAACTGCTGCACCTGCGGCCACGGAATCGCTTCGACGACTGCGACGGCATGTACCTGGTAGGCGGCGGCACACACCCCGGCAGCGGCCTGCCGGTGATCTTCCAGTCGGCGATGATCAGCTCACGCCTGCTCGCGGAGGACCTGGCACAACCCAGGCCCGCCTGATTTCTCGCGGCCGGCGCGCGGCAATATGGTCCTCACCCGCACCTGGGCCAACGACCGGCTCATCAATAACTGCCAGGAATGGCGCGATGATCTTTTCTGACTCCTTGCCCCTGGGGGAGGCTGGGAGAGGGTTGGCCTTTTTGAACCGGACTGTTATTGATGCGCCGGTCCTAAGCGGAAAAGATCTGATCCACGCCGCGCCCAATCCGTAGCAGCCCATGGCATTGTCGGCCCACAAGCCAAATGCCACGGTATTATGCTTTGACCAACGCGAAGAGAATGAACCGGGACGCAGGGACGCAGTTAGTACTTCGCTTCCACATCGGCTTTCTCCAGTGTCGGACGGCCCTCCCGGCGGATCGTGTGTCCAAGTCCCAACTCGCCGGCCGTCTTGATCGTCCAGGTATCGTCGCCGAACGGGCGGCTTCGCTCAAGGCTCAATTGGTAGGCATCGCGCTCTTTGGGCGTCACAGCGGCGTTCACACGCTGGGGCCAGCCGGTCGGCCGGCCGGTGGGCCAGGGGCTGAGCATCGACTTCTGCTCGGGCGTGCCGTGCGACCGCACCCACAGGCTGCCCCAGCGGTAATCCTGGGCACGGGCGGCCGCTTTGGCCGTCAGCGGGTTCCGCTCGACATAGCGGCACACCTTCACGAACGATGCGCCGGTCTGCACCGGGAAAGCCTTGAATCACCCGCCGTAGAGGTGCCCGTAACCGACCGATCGATGCGACACCCGCCAGCGCATGGCGTGGGTGTGCGCCAGCCAGCGGAAGAAGGCGGTCAGGTCGCCGTCCTTCTCCGGCCGAACCACGAAGTGCCAGTGGTTGCTCAT
>JBBQTU010000123.1:0-12672 GCA_038213005.1 Tepidisphaerales bacterium
CCCAACAAACCTGCGATTCTGCCCGGTTTCCGCTCCACGTGGCTCCCCTGCTTCTTCTCTTTAGGAGCCACAGACGGCAACGTGGATGCCAGGCATCATGCACGAGCCCGCGTAGCCTGGGCCAGGCGGGTGATGGAATTGCCCACCTGCATCTGCTCGAACATCTCCAGCGTGACGGTTCCCTGGAAACTCTCCAGCGAGTCCATCACTGTCTCCATGCGGTCGTCGTCGATGTAGCTGAGCGAGATGTGATCCTGCCCGTTGCTCTCACCATGCAGATGGATCGCGCGGGCGCGGTGCAGATAGCGGTCCATGTGCCGGCCGACGGGCGTCCGTGTCAGCCACAAGTGCCCAATGTCGATGCAGATCCCCAGCCCCAGGCGGTCGATCACCGGCTCGTTCCACTCAAAGGGATAACCCAGGTTTTCAACACACAGCAGGTGCGGAGCGACTCCGCTGTCCAAGGCATGTCCCACCGACTCGATGCACGCGCGCTGCCACTCGCGGATCGATTCAGCCGGGTCGGCCGGCTGAATACCCGCCAGGTGCGTGATGTAGGCGTGAGGCTTCAGTGGCATCAGCAGTTCGATGAGCCTGACCATCTCGCGGACCGAGACACTGCGTGCCTTGCGGTCGGGGCTGCCCAACTGATGGTCGATGGGGAAATGGACCGTCCAGCTCAGGTCGTGCCTTGCGGCCAGTTCCGCCATCGCCTCGACCTCGGCCGGAGACGGGAAATTCGATCCCTGCGGCGTGTCAAACAGGACCAGTTCGATGTCCTGCACCCGGCCGGCAAGCAGACGCAGATTGGTCTCCAGGTCGGCCGGGTAGACATACGACGTCGCCCCCAGCCGCCAGGTACGCGGGAAGCGTGCTTCAGGGAGTGGAACAAATAACTCACCCATTTGTGTCGAAAGATTAGGCAGTGCCGGCCAAAAGTCTAGGCGTGGGGATTGTGAATTTGCACCTTGGCGGGCGGCCACACCATGTGAACCAGGTCCCGCGTTGGCGGCTTGGACAACATGCAAGGCTTTCGGATCAGCCAGCGATAAGCAGCCATGCCAGCGGCGCTTATGTCAAATGCGAACTGTTGACTGGAATCATCGAGTGGTGCTCATCACCTCGCCTCCGCATGTTACAAGTATCGTCGCAGCATCCTTCTGAATAGCACTGTGTCGCCGATGTATGGCGAGGAGAAAAAGGCGGCATTTTGTTCATGGGATCGCCTATCTTGCGACACTCTGTTTTGCTAGGCTTCCATGTTAATATCGACTCTGCATGTCATTCTGCCCAACATGTATCGGGCCTCCGGCCGCAAGTGTCGCATGGGGGTCATGAATATGAGTGTGTGCGCCTTGCAGGTGGGTAGAGACGAGAGGGAAGAATCGGACAAATCGGGATGCACGGGTCGCGGTTTTGTCCATGTGCATGACATGTCTTTTGTCTGAGGTGGCGGCTCCATGTGAGTATTGTCACATGGACAAATGATGGAAGGATGGGTGTATGCGAGGGCGAAATGTGTACGCGATCCTGGCGGCTGTGGCCGCTACGAGCGGCGTTGTCTTTGGCACTACCATTGACTGGAGCATCGCCGCAGTCGACGGCTTCTGGACGACTGGCGGCAATTGGATTGGGGGCATTGCGCCACGGAATGACCTGACCCTCGATATCGCCCGCTTTGACCAAACCAGCTATCCCAACCAGCCCAATGCGGGAACGACCAGCATCCTGGGCATACAGATCGGCGATGGCACCACGTCTACGGCCAGCCTGACTCTCGGCGGCACACAGCTAACCATCGGCACCAGCGGCATCAACATGTATGCCAATGCCGGGCCGGCGACGATCAACTCCAATCTAACCCTTGGGGCAAACCAGACCTGGACCAATAACTCCACCAACGGCATGACGGTTTCGGGGAACATTGGTGGATCTTACAGTTTGACCAAGGGCGGATCGGGGACGCTGATCCTCAACGCAACAAACACCTATGGCATCACCAAGATCAACGGCGGCAGGCTTCAGGTGGGCAACGGCGGCACGTTGGGGACGGGAAACATCAACGTCGTCAGTAGCGCAGCGTTGGAGATCAACCGCAGCGACACCCTGTCTCTTTCTCAGGACATCAGCGGCGCGGGCAGCCTCACCAAATCAGGCACTGGCACGCTCACCCTCGCTGGCACCAACAGCTATACCGGCAAGACCGTTATTACCGGAGGGACACTTCAGGTTGGCGCGGGCGGAACGGCCGGGACACTCGGGACATCCACGGCCGCAGTCAGCCTCTCCGCTGGCACGTCACTGGTGATCAATCGCAGCACGCAGGAGACCGTCTCTCAGGCGATCGGCGGGTTGGGTTCTCTGACCAAGCTGGGCAGTAATACCGTCATCCTCACCGGCAACAACTCCTACGGCGGGACCACTACCATTTCTGACGGGACGCTTCAGGTGGGCGCCGGTGGCACAATCGGAACCCTGGGCAACGTCCAGCAGGTCTCGATTGCCAGCGGTGCGAATCTGGCAGTGAATCGGAGCAACAGCTATACCGTTGCCAGCGAACTGGCAGGCGGCGGTTCGCTGACGCAGATGGGCAGCGGTGTCACCACCCTGACCAATAAAAACACCTACGCCGGCGGCATCACGGTCTCGGCGGGAACTTTGGTCAGCGATACCACCTCATCGCTTGGCACCGGCACGGTGACGCTCAAGGGCGGCAAGATCAGTCTGGGAGGCGGCGGCACGGGCTCCGTTTCCGGTTTTGGTGCGACAGGCTCGGGTTGGCAAACCAACGGCAAGCAGGGAACATCCACCCCAACACCGCTATATACACCGACGTTCAGCAATGATGTGCTTACGCTCACAAATGACACGAGCTCGATCGCATCCAGCGCCTTCGCCACGGTCAAAGTGGATGTCAGCAAGGGATATGAGGCCAACTTTGTCTGGAATGCGACATTTGCCGGCAGCATGCCCGCAGACGGCTTTGGCTTCATCCTTCAGAACGATAGTCGGGGCGCCACCGCCTTGGGTGGCCTGGGTGGGGCATTGGGCTTCGCGGCCAAGACCCCATCATCGGCCATCACCAACAGTGACATCATCGCGATTGACATTCATAACCAATCCTCGACGGGCCATACCACAAATGGCCAGCTCAGCGAGGCGGAGCCTCCGACAGGCTCCGACGGCCAATTCACCAACCTCAATACCACCTTCAGCCTTCGCAACCAGCAACCGATCCAGGTACGTCTGGTTTACACCCCCGGCGTCTCCAATGGCACGCTCACGCAGACCATGACCAACCTGGTAACCGGCGCGGTCTATACTGCCACCTACAATATCCTCAATATCAAGACCACCGTCAGTGGAGATACAGCCTACATCGGTTTCTCCGGCGGCACCGGCGGCGTGATGTCCAACCAGACCATCAGTGATTTCTGGTATCGCAACACCAGTGACTCGGCCACTTATACCAATGCCTTTAATGTTGACGCCAATGCCACCGCCGCCCTGGAGACCGCCGTCCGCAATCTGTCTCTGACCGGCGGCATCACCATGGGCAACAACGCCGCGCTGAACCTGTCAGCCAATGCAACGACTGTCGGAGCAAATGTGCCATATACGATCTCCGTTACATCGTCTGGCTCGCCGGCCGTGACGCTCTCTGGCAATAACAGTTTCAATGTTTCCAGTAACGGGACAGTTTCGCTTACAGATGTCGGCGGCACGGGCAGCCTGACTAAGACGGGAACGGGCGTTCTGCTGCTTGCCGGTACGGGGGCGTACACCGGTGCCACCGCGATCGTCGAAGGCACACTGAAAGCCGGCTCGGCCGGGGCTATCCCCTCGGGCGCGGGCAAAGGGAATGTGGTTGCCAATGCCACCCTTGATCTGAACGGAAACAATGTCGGTATCAACGGACTGACTGGAGCCGGCACGGTAACCAATAACGCCGCGACCAACGCGACCCTGTCCGTCGGAGGAAATGACCAAAGCAGCACCTTTGGCGGCACGATTCGGGATGGTTCCAATGGCGGTAAGACGGCATTGGACAAGACGGGCGCAGGGATGTTGACGCTCAGCGGGGCCAACACCCACACCGGCGGAACGACGATTGCCGTTGGTACGCTGAGCGTAGCGAATTCGTCGGCGTTGGGTCTGGAGAGCAATTCCTTGACCATCGGCGGCGGCGCGACACTGAAGACGACCGAGTCGTTCCATACCTCACGTTCCACCACGCTGGGCGGCGCTGGCAATGGGATCGGCGGAACATTTGAGGTCGATGGCGGCAAGACGCTGACCTACACATCCAGTTCGGTCATTGGCGGCAGTGGCAGCCTGATCAAGACGGGCGCAGGCACGCTATCCCTTGGAGGCGTGGATACTTACACCGGTGGCACCTACATCAAGGCTGGCACATTGGTATCCACCAGCGGCACGGCTCCGGGGCCACAACCGCCTGCGGGCAGCAATCTTTATGCCCATCATATCTACGATGGCGCCACGTTGCAGATTGCGGTGGGATCATGGTCTACCGAGCGCCAGATTGAACTGGTGGGTAACACCGTCGTATCGGGCGGCGCGGCCAAGATAGAGATCACCAACGGATTCACCCAGCAGCGTAATGGCGTAATCTATGGTGCCGGCAAGCTGGATTTGGTCGGCACCGGAACCATGATCGTCACCAATGGCAACACCTACACCGGCGGGACAAGCATTGAGAATGGCACCCTTCAGGTGAATAACACCACCGGAAGCGCCACGGGAACAGGTAATGTAACCGTAAAGAGCGGCGGGACGCTCAGCGGTCTGCCAACAGCGCAGGGTGCTTACATAGGGATCACGGGAGCGATTTCCGGCTCAGTCGAAGTGCAGAATGGCGGCGAATTGCTGAGCCGAAGCGGTGGGACCCTGACCCTGGGTGGCCTGACGCTGGATGCAGGGGCGTTCAGCACCTTCCAGCTTGGTGCGGTGACCGCCACGCCGGTAGTGAATATCACCACGGCGAACGCGCTTACGCTCTATGGCGGATCGACAATCGGCATTGTGAACACCGGAGCGATGGCCGCTGGAACGTACCACCTGTTTGACTACAATGGGTCCGCGGTCGCGAACTTCGCCAATCTGACTCTCGCCGCGTCCGATAGCGGATTGTTCAATCTAAGCCTGGTAGATAATACCACCAATACCTCGGTGGATCTCCTCGTCAGCGACATCACCAATCAGTGGAAGAAGGGTGGCACGGACACCAACTGGAGTTCCACCTCCAATTGGTTGACAGGCCTTGTGCCGAATGCCGTGAGCGCCGATGCCATATTCGGCAACAATGGCGGCGCTGGCTTTGCGAACGCTGAGTCGGTCACCCTTGATATGAACGTCACGGTTGGATCGATCTCCTTTAATAACCCGGCCACGGCCTTCACGATCACGTCAGCCAATGGATCTGCGTTGACCTTGGACGAGACTGGTGGCAACGCGGTGATACAGATATTCACTGCTCCGAACATGGCGAATGCCAATAATGTGATCAACGTTCCGGTGATCTTGGCGCACGATCTGAACGTTGGTGTTGCCGCAGGCACCTATGGCTTGGATATCAGCGGCGTGATCAGTGGCGAGGGCAAGAGCTTGACCAAGGCCGGCGCCGGGCCGCTGACCTTGAGCGGCTCGATGGCCAATACATATACCGGCTTGACGGAGGTTGTTGAAGGAACGCTGAAGCTGAACAAGGCGGCCGGGGTTAATGCCATCGGCACCGGCGGACTGCAGATCAACAATGGCACGACGACGACGTTGCTGGAATCGAACCAGATTGCGGATAGCGCAACGGTGACGGTCAATGGTATGTTCGACCTTGGAACTCATTCTGAGACGATCGCCACCCTGTCTGGCGGCGGCAGTGTGACCACTGACACCGGTGGCGTGTTGACGATGAACAGTTCCATGGATTCGAGCTTTATTGGCATCATCAGCGGAGCAGGGGGAATCGCCAAGGCCGGCTCGGGCACGCTGGCGCTCAATGGAGGGAACAGCTACAGCGGCGGCACCGCGATCAATGGCGGCACCTTGCAGGTCGGGGCCGATAACAATATGGGCGAATCGGCCGGCGGCATTTCGTTCAATGGTGGCACACTCTCGTTCTCGGGTGGGTTTACCAGTAACCGGAATGTCCTGCTCAATAGCGGTGGCGGCGGAACAATAGACACCGACGGCAGCGGTATTACTTTGGCTGGCGTGATCAGCGGCGGCGGCACACTGACCAAGATCGGCACCGGTACAATAACCCTCGGGACTGCCAATACCTACACCGGACAGACCATCGTCAACAATGGGATTCTGCGGATCAGCCATGCGGACGCGCTGGGTGCTGTTGGGCCAGGCCAAGGAACGACTGTTAGCGGCGCGGGTGCTGAAATCGAGCTGAAGGGGGACATTACAGTCCAAGAACCCCTGACCCGCACTGGCGGCGTCGTCGGTAATCTCTATGGAACAAATACATGGGCCGGCGCGATAGCCCTGACTGGCAATTCCGAGGCCGAAGCCGACAGCGGAACACTGGTTATCACGGGCACGATCAGCGGCGCGTATGGCATGGAGAAGGCCGGTGCTGGCAATGTCCGATTGGCAGGAAGTAACACCTTCTCGGGGAATATCGTTGTCGAAGCGGGTGCTTTGCAGGCCGCCGCACTCACCGCCATCCCCCATGGCGCGGGCAAAGGTAATGTGACCGTCGAGAACGCAGGAACGCTGGACCTGTACGGAACCGATATCACCATCAATGGCCTGTCAGGTCCGGGGACGGTGACCAATTCCGTCGCTGGCTCGGCAACACTGACGGCGGGAGACAACAATCAGTACAGTCAATTTGAGGGCGTAATCCAGGATGGGGCTGGCGCTGTAGCGATCGCCAAGACGGGCACGGACACGCTCATCCTCGCGGGCCGCAATACTTACTCCGGCGTGACGACGATCTCGGGTGGGACACTGCAAGTCGGCGCAGGCGGAACGGCCGGGACCCTTGGAACGAATGCCTCGATCGTCAATAATGGCAATCTGAAAATCAATCACAGCGATTCCGTCACGCTTACGCAGGCCATCAGCGGAACAGGCAGCTTCACTCAGGCCGGAGCGGGCACTACGACGCTCTTGGGCGATAAGGCCTACACCGGCGCGACGGCCGTGGATGCGGGCACGCTGGCAGTCAGCGGTAACCTGGCCAGTTCTGCCGTTACAGTCGCCAGCGGTGCGAAACTGACGGGCATCAGCACCATCACCGGCTCGGTCACGGTCAGCGGTACGATCGCGCCGGGCATGGCAGTCGGGGACATCAGCACGCTCGCCTCAGGTGCCCAGACGTGGAACAGTGGCGGCGTGTACGAGGTGGACGTCGCGTCAGCAGCTACGTCGGACCAAGTGGTCATGAGCTCGCTGACCCTGCCAAGCACGGGCAGCTTCACGATCAAGGCGTCGCCCACGGATGACTTCATCAGTAGTTTCGACCCCACGTCGCCGCCGACGATCCATGACTGGGTGATCGCGAGAGTGACCACCGGGAGCTTCGGCAGCATCGCGCACCTGAACCTCGACACCACTCTATTCGCCGGTTCGGGCAAGTCGAACATGGAGGGCTATCACTTTTCGCTGTTCAGCGGTGGCGACACTGGCAGCCCGAATCTGGTTCTCCGCTACGACTACAACGCCGTTCCCGAGGCAACCACGCTGGTGCTGGGCATTGCCGGGCTAGCGCCGCTGCTCCTGCAGCGTCGGCGCCGGGCACCGCAATCTGCCGTCAAGGCAAGCGTCTCCGGCGTCTGACGGTAGTAGCCTCCCCCCCCCCGCCGTGCATCGGCAACGGCAACGGCGGGGCGACGGTGATGGGAGTTTCAGGACAAGCCCGGCTACAGCGCCCCTGCGGCACGCGTCAAACGGTGTGCGCCAAAACTCCCTGCCCACCACGTTGCGGGGGATTGTCGGGCGAGATACAGTCTTGCCCATGACATCAAGCCGGGTGATCTGCGTGCTGGGGATGCATCGAAGCGGGACCAGTTGCCTTATGGGCTCGCTGGAGAATGCCGGCGTCTTCCTGGGTGAGGTGTCGCGCAAGAACCCCCACAATACCAAGGGGAACCAGGAGAATCTGGATCTTGTCGCCCTAAACGACGATGTGCTGCGCGCCAATGGCGGCTCGTGGGATCGCCCGCCGGCGTCCCTGCAGTGGGGCTCGTCCCTGCGGGCCCGGCGCGATAACCTGATTGATCACTATGCCCAGCACGAGGTCTGGGGATTCAAGGACCCGCGCACCGTGCTGACGCTGCCGTTCTGGCTGGAGGCGATGCCCCAGATGACGATGGTGGGCACGTTTCGCAACCCAACCGCCGTGGCCGGGTCGATCGCCAAACGGAGCAACTGGCCGCATGAGAAAGGTGTCGCCCTCTGGGTCGCCTACAATCGCATCGTTCGCGAACTGATCGAGCAGCGGGCCATTCCACTGATCTCGTTCGACCTGCCGCAGGAGGAGTATCTCACCAAGCTGCGGATTCTCTTCGCTCGCCTGGGTCTGCCCCGCCCTGAAGCGGCCGCGGGGTTCTTTGAGGAAGGCTTGCGGCACCAGCCGACCAACGAGCCGGCGGTGACGGAACTTGCCCCCGAAGCCCAGGAACTCTATGCGTTCCTTCAGCAGCGCGCGATCTGACCGGTCTGCGGGGAGGGTCGCCGCCTTCTGGCCTGGGTGCTCAGATGCGAGAACCCGGTGCGGGCGGCAGGAGTTTACTGATCGTTCGACTTGCTACTGACGACGGGAGCGGGCGATTGCCCCGCTGCGGCTTCCCGCTTGTTCTTTCGGCGCATGCGGAGGAACTCGACCACGCCGGGAAGGACCGAGATGACGATGATCGCGACGAGCACGGTCTCAAAGTGATCCTGGACCCACTTGATGCCGGAGAACAGCCGCCCGGCCAGCATGAGCGAGCCGACCCACAGAATCGCGCCGGTGACGTTATAGATGGCGAAGTGCCAGTAGGTCATCTTGCCGATGCCGGCCACGAATGGGGCAAACGTGCGGATTACCGGGATGAAGCGGGCGAGGATGATGGTCTTGCCGCCGTACTTCTCATAAAACTCGTGGGCGGCCAGCAGATGCTTCTTGTTCAGCAGCTTTGAGGTTTCAGAAGAGAACACTTTCGAGCCAACACGCTTGCCGATGGAGTAGTTGACGGCATCGCCCAGGATGGCCGCCAGCACCAGCACCAGACCCAGCAGGGGCAGGTTGAGGGTCGAACCGGGCAGCGAGCCCACAGCGCCCACAGCGAACAGCAGCGAATCACCGGGCAGAAACGGAAGGATCACCAGGCCCGTCTCACAGAAGACGATCGCGAACAGCGCCACATACAGCCACCAGCCCATGTTCCCAGCCATCTCGTTGAGTTGTGCCGGCGTGGTGACTTTGCGGAGGAAATCGATGATCCAGTGGAGCCATTCCATGATGTCGAGTGATAGCCGAAAGCGGCCTGCTTCACAACGGAAACAGGCCCAGATGGCGGGCGACCCAATCGGCGATGAAGGCGGCCCCGGCAATAGGATGGCGGGTCTCCGGCAGAGGCGCTTGCAGCAGTAAGTGGACGTGGCTGGCCCAGCGCCCCGCGAGGAAGTCATCCAGCGGAAGCTCGGCGTTTGGGCAATAAGGCTGTGCCCCGGCGGCCAGCATGAGGTCCTCGCGGAAGCCGTTGCGAGGGGGCCAGAGCAGGCGGACGCGGTGGGCGATGGTGTCGGTCACGATGCCGTGGCCAAGCTTGCTGATGGCCAGGTTGCAGACGGACAGTGCGTCCCAGAATCGCAGGTCGGCGGGGACGGCGATGGCTCCGGTTGGCAGTGAGCCGGTGGCGGGCTGGCTGGAGAGGTAGAGCAGGGAGGGGTCCTCGGCGACCGCGTGAGCCAGGGTTTCGGGGCTGATGCCGCCGCGCATGGCGAAGTAGATGCGCTGGCGCGTGTCATCCGGGCTGATGCCCAGCCGCTCAAGGACAATGTTGGGCGGCAGGATAGCGGGAGTGTCGACCAGGGGGAGTTCAGCGAGCACCTTGAGGTGGCGATGTTCGTGGGGGAATGGCAGGCGCAGCCAGCCGGACATGCGCTGGTAGCCGCCGCTGATGACGTCGCGCATCGCCCGGCCGTCCGCGGACTGCTGGAGGTACGGCTCGTAGATCCAGTCCCAGGTGAAGTTGCCCTGTGCATAACAGGGGATGCCGGCGGCCTGGGCGACATAGCCGGCGAGCCAGGGAATGTCGGCGAGAATCATCTGGGCGCCGGTGTCGCGGAGGATGGCGGCTTCGCTTCTTACAATCTGGTCCTTGTCCTGGATCAGGTCCCGAAGGTTCTCAAAGGTCTTGGGCCAGTTGAGCTGGATCGAGGAGTCCTCGATGACACCGCGGTCAATCTCTACATGTTCATAGCTGACGCGCTTGCCCAGGCCTTCAAAGATGAACGGGGCGGCCGTCGTGCGGATGTCTACCTCGACGTCGGGCCAGCGACGGGCAAACTCGCGCACCACATGGGCACAGCGCTGGGCATGGCCGTAGCCGTGGCCGGAGATGTAGTAGACCCATCGCGCGGGCATTCTCACTCCGGTCGGGTTTGGCTCCCATCGTCGCCATCGTCGGCATCATCGGCGACGTCGGCAGATTCTGCGGGCTGGGCTTCATCCACGGTTTCGGAGGCATTCTGGTCTTGCGTGATGTCTTCTGCCGCGGCGTCCTCGGCGAGGTCATCGACCATGGCGGCTTCCTGTTCGGCGGCCTGCTGGGTGAGTTGGACGGATTCGGCGGCGGCCTGGTCGTCGGCGTCGGCCGATGGGTTGTCCGGCGGGAGTGTCGTCACGGATTCATTGGGGGTGGCTTCCTCCGGCGCGGGCTCGACGAACAACGTCGGCGGGGCTGGGCGGCTGGCGACCTTGGGCAGGTTCTCGGCTTGCGGGAGGTCGCGCAGGCTGTTGAGTCCGAAGATCTCGAGGAATCGCTTGGTGGTGCCGTAGAGGATCGGCCGGCCGGGCAGTTCAGCGCGGCCGCCGATCTTGACCAAGTGTTTTTCCATGAGGCTGCGGATGGTCTCGCCGCTGGCAACACCGCGGATGGCTTCGACGTCGGCGCGGAGGATCGGCTGCTTGTAGGCGACGATGGCGAGGGTTTCCAGGGCGGCCTTGGTCAGGCGGCTGTCGGCCTCGCGTTGATGGAGGACCTGAACAGTCGGGCCGTAGTCGGCCAGCGTGAGCATCTGGAATCCGCCGGCGACCTGCTCGATGCGGAAGCAGCGGCTGCTCTGCGCATAGCTCTCGTTGAGCAATCGGATGGCTTTGCGAACGGGCTTGGTGGAGGGGACGTCCAGCAGCTCGGCGAGCCGGCCGCCGGTGAGCGGATGATGGGTGGAGAAGAGCAGTGCCTCAAGGGTCGGGACATCCAGGCCGAGGTTGGCGGGGTCGGTGACCAGAGGTTCGTCGGCCGCCTCGTCTTCGTCGACGGGTTCGACAGCGCCGTCGGGCAGTTCGGCGTGAGCATCGGCGACGGTGATGGGCGCAGAGGGCTCGGCAGAGACAGTCTGGGGATCGACCGGCTCCTCGGCCGCATCGCCGGGCATGGCGGTGGTCTGCTGGTCCTCGGGCGAACCGACAACCTCGTCGGCCAGCTCATTGGTTTGAGGCGTCTGAGGCTCTGCGGGATCCGTCTGATTGTCCTGCTCACTTGGCATAACGTTTGATCTTCGGCAACTGCGCCGGCATTTCAAGGGCGTGGAGGAGGCAATGGGGTGGAAACCGCTGTCACCAGTGCCTGATCTGGCCACAGGTCTTGCCTCGAGTTGGCTGGTCGCCGGCCGGGAACGTGGCAGCTCCAGCGGTCGAGCGGATCAAAGTAAAGGCCACACTCCGGGCAGCGCGACTCGACTAGTCCGCGAAGCTGGTAGCCACACCCCTTGCACCGGGCTTCTACGGGTAGAAGTGCGAAGGCCCCTTTCTCGTGATTGCAGAGCGGTGGTCTTTCCGGCTTCTCTACCATGTGAGGAGTATAACATGCGCAGGAGATGCATATCCTGCGAAATCCAGGCGATGCCGGCGCGACACAAGCCGAACATCGGGCACTCGCAGCCGCTGCCAAATATTTAGACTCGCCTCGCTGCTGCACACGAGTCCCAGCTTGGCCCGACCGCAACCAAAGAGGACTTGACCGCGGATTGCGCGGATGGGCGCGGATCATGCTTGTTCGATCCGCGTAAATCCGCGTCATCCGCGGTCAAGAAGCTTCTCAGAACCGCTTGCGATGCTCCCGCCCAAACGTCCACTCCGGCGTCTTGAACTGCTCCCCGAAATCCGCGGCATACCACGCGCCGCCGCGGCATGGTCGAGTTGTGTAGATACCATTCGCGTAAGCCAAGTACCTGTTTCTCGTCAAATCCCGCGATTTGGGACCCCGGCAAATTAGATTTTCTGGTCGGGCCTGTGCGGGCGAGGACGCCGCGCACTACTTGGGCGACTTGTGTAGATACCATCGGCTTATGCCCCGCCGCGGCGGGCAAGCCGTGGGCTACCGTCTGTTGCCCCTGACGGGGCCGGAAAACGACGACTTACGGAAATATGAGACGTCCGAACAACTGGGCGTGCCCGTTTTTTCGGGCAGATGCAAGTTGCGCGTCAGC
>JBBQTU010000124.1:0-12495 GCA_038213005.1 Tepidisphaerales bacterium
CGCAATCAGTTCGACACCACGGGCGCCATTGCGTTCTTTGAAAGACACGGCAACCACATGGCCCTGCGGCGAGGCACCGAAGGCGTACGCCAATACGTGCATGAACTGCTGGCGATGCTGGCATGAACCCGGGTTTACTTCGCCAGCGGCGTATCCTGACTCAGAGGATTCTCAGGGTATCGCTGCTTGAGCAGTTCACGCAGCGACTTGGCTTTGGCCGGGTCTGCCTCAAGCAGCAGCTTGCTCGCCTTGTCCAGCAACTGCGGCGAATACGGCGACTGCGGCACCGCGTTGGCAAACGCCTCGGCCACCATCGCCGCCGCCTTTGACTTCCGCAGTTCCATCAACCCAACCCGCAGCAACATGCTGTGGCCTTCAAGGAAACTCACCGGAAACTGCGACTGCCACTTCTCCCACGCCTCTTCGCCGTCCTCCCACCGCCCCTCGGTGATATAGAACTCCGTCGTGCGCGCCATCGCCCCACCCACCGCCGCCTGCTTCGCCAGACTCACCGGCGAAGGCAGGGCGTCCAGCACCTTTCGTCCCTCCTCGACCCGGCGGTTCAGCACCAGCATCTGCCCATACACCCGCCTGGCGCGATCATCCCCCTTCGCCAGCGGTTCAATAGCCTTGAGGGCGCCGGCCACATCGCCCTGCCACCAGCAAAGCACCTCAGCCAGTTCGCAGCCGGCCCACGGTTGCAGATCCGAATCCGCCGGCACGGCACGCCACACGTCGACCATGTGGGTCAGTCGACCGCGTTTGAGCCAGTCCTGCTGCAGTTCCTCCAACGCCTTGATCGCCACCGCCCGGCTGGGATGTTGCGTCAACCCGGCCAGCCGCATTGCCACAACTTCCACGGCTTCCATGTTCCCCGCTCGCAGGTTCAGCAGCACGGCCCATGGCAAGTCCCCCGTCGCCATCCGCGAGACATCGTACGTGCTGACCATACGCGAGTGGATCCCGAGTTCGTCTGTCGGCGGCCGGTCTACTCGCGACCAATCGCGATCCACGGAAATCCGAAACGTCTGCGTATCCGACAGTTGTCCGGCCTTCGCCGTCACGCTGATCTCGCGAAGCCCCGACGTGAGGAACACGTGCTCCAACTCCTTGCCATCTGCAGATTGCCCATCCCCAAACTCCCAATGCCACTGCACGCGATCGCTCTGGGCAAAGGTCGTTCTCAGGGCTAATGCCACGCGATGCGAGTAGTTGCCGGCGTAGAATGCCTCGCCTTTGTACTCGCTGGACATATCCGCCGTCAGCGGCCGATTCACCTGCTCCAGCGGGCCCGCCTGTGCCGCCCCCAGCAGCCCGAAAGATTCGCGGCCCACAATCTCGAGCTTCTCCATGTCCGGCCGGCGCCAGAAGACGCCAAATGGCCCATCGCCCGAGATGTTGACGTGATAGAACACCAGCGCATGCCAGCCTCGCTTCAGGTACACGCGATCCTGAAACCGCGAATCACCCGCCCCATATCGGGCAAATACCACCGGCTTGTCATCCAGATACAGCGCCCCACGATCATCCGCGGCCACGGCGAACACATACTCTCCATCAATGGGCGCAAACAGGCTCCCGCTCAACTTGGAGACGGTGCGTTCCTGCATGCCGAACGGGTTCACGCCCTGGTAGATCCGCTGCAGCATGGTCTTGCCCAGCACGGTCTTGGACGCCTCAAACGCCGCCGGCAGGTCAGCGATCTTCTCCACCGGCTGACCGTTCCACTGCCGCATCTCCATGAGCAGTCCACCCTTGCCGACCGCATCCTCGACCGCCGGCGGCTTGCCATTGGCGAAGTAGACGTAGTAATCGCGAATGCCCTTCACAGTATCAAACACCAGTTCAATCTCATCGCCCGCACCCACCGACACCACCCGCGACCGCGTCACCCGCCCGCCAGCAGTAACAACGCGAAAATCGCTGCCGTCGGCCTTGTGCTTACTGTTGGAAAGGAAGGTGCAGCGCGCCAACTCGTCGCCATTGACGCGCTCGGCCGACAGCGTCAGTTGCAGCGACCGCCGAAATGTCCACGCAGGGTCATGCCACGCCGCCTGCGCCGCCGACGCAAGCATACCCAGCCACAACAACCCCACCAGACCCAGCATTCGCCCAGCCATTTGTCGCATCACGCTCCGATCCGATATACCATTTCATACCATGAACGCCCAAGTCATGTTGTCTCGCCCACATGCCATTCTATTCGACATGGACGGCACTTTGACCATCCCGCGCCTGGACTTCCCGCGGATCAAAACCGAAATGGGCATCGGCGATCAGCCAATTCTTGAGTCGCTGGCCTCGATGCCGCCCCACCGGCGTGCGGCCGCCGAAGCCATCCTGCACCGCCACGAGGACGAGGCGGCCGCCAATGCCGAACTGGCCCCCGGATGCCGCGAACTGATCACCTGCCTCCGCCAGCGCCGCATCGGCATGGCCCTTGTGACCCGTAACCGCCGTCAGAGCGTCGATACCTTTCTCGCCCGCCACCCCCTGCCAATCGATGTGCTGATCACCCGCGACGATGGTCCGCACAAACCGCACCCCGCCTCACTGCTGCTGGCCTGCCACAGGCTGTCAGTCTCGCCGGCGCATGCCTGGATGGTCGGCGACGGCTCCTATGACGTCCAGGCCGCCATCGCCGCCGGAATCCTCAGCATCTGGCTGAGCCTCGGCCGAACCCGTACCTTCGCCGCCAAGCCAACCCACACGATCACCAGCCTCGCCGAACTGCAGATGCTCCTGACGAATATGCCAGCGTCTGGGCCGCTGCCCGGTTAGCAGCAGCATGGCTCGCACGCGATACGAAAAAGGGCCCGGCACCTGGCCGGGCCCTAAGTATCCTCAGACTGAGCCGCAGCTACTTCACCTTCGCCGCCGTCAACGAAAGCAGCACTCCTGTGCCCCGGCTCTCGTCCATCCCAACCATGTCCACGGACTTGATCTCAACATCCGGGCGAGGATTGTTCCACTGCCTGGCGTACGCGACGGCATACTCGTCGCTGCCTTCGTACTGCCGCATCCAGGCGAGTTGCCCACCCGGCAGAGGTTTCGGGTTCTGCTGGACATAGTTGTCAATGTCGATCTCAGAGTAGACCGGCACTTCAACCTTCTGCCCATCGGCGTAGTTGATGACGTACTTGAACATCGCGAACTTCCGCTTCTCGCGGCGGTCCTCGTTGTTCATGCGGTTGCCCATCTTGGCCGCGTGCAGGAAGAACAGGGCATCGGCCTTGGTGTTCACCGGGATGTCCTTGATCTCTCTGGCCAGTTTGCCCGGGACGCCGCTGCCCCCCAGCATCAGCACCTGCGGCACAGGACTGGTCGGCATCTCGTAGATCTCGTACTGCACACCCTGGAACATCTGTTTGCCTTGGGGCAGGCCCTTGAATGTACGGTTCTTGTCGCCAAAGAACTCCCCACGCTCGTCTTTGTAGGCCGTCGCCTTTGTATGAATGTCCACCGGCGCGTAGCTGAGCATGTTCTCGCTGGCAATCACCGTCTTTCCCCCGGCAAACGGAGCCTTCAGATTCCGCAGCACCGTCGCCAGGATCGTTCGCTTCTTCTCCTTATTCACCGGAACAGCTTCGTTCTCCTGGAACTTCAGGTTGCACAGCACCACGCCGCCGTTGCCTTTCACGTACTGCATCAACCCGCCGCAGTTCACCATCGGCTTGACGCTCTGATAAAACTCGGCCGGCCGCTGGACCTTGATCCAGATGTTGTCGATACCGATGTTCTTCGCTTTCGTCGGGTCGAGTTGGAAATCCAGCACCTGCAACGTCAGGCTCTTTGCCTTGTGCGGGGCCACCGCGAACGTCTGTATCTCGCTGTCGGGCTTCATATCCAATTCGACATGATCGCCGCCATCGAACACCAAGGCGATCTTCGTCGTCGGGTTGTAGTTCATCGAAGCCTTGTATGTCAGCTCCGTGATCGTCTCCTCCTTGGGCAGGTCGATCTTGATGTCAAAAGGCTTGCCATCCTTCGGAGCAGGGAAATCGATGATCAGCGGCCACCCATCCGACCCGACAAACCCGTTGGTGATATTTGCATAGGCGTGGAAATCACTCTTCCCAAACGGCGCGACCTCGTCGTAGTCCACCACATACCCGAACATGTCCGACGCCACATATTCATCCGCCGTCCACCCGAAAACGCGCTGCCCGGAAAGCAGCACGATCTCTCCCGTCGTCAACCCGGATGTCAGCGGATTGCGCACCGCCGGGAACGTCACCCGCTCCCGCCCGAACGCGCGCATCGCATGCTCAAACCCGACTATCTTGTTGTAGTCGCCAACTCCCTCCGGCGTCAGGCCCGTGAACAGGATATACCCCCCGCGATTCCAGAACGCCTGCACCTTGTCCATGTTCGCCGCCAGCGTCTTCAGATTCGCCGCACTCGCGGTGATCAGCGCCAGCTTCTTGTCCGCGTCGCTCAGCGCCGCCAGGGGATCCACCGCCTTCGCATACTCCAGCCCGATCCCGTCAATCGCCTTGGCAACCTGCTCATCCTGCACGCTGACCGCAACGTTCGCGAACTCCTGCTTGTACTGCCCGCCAGAGCAGACCATGTTCACAAGCAGTTGCTGCGCCACGGCGCTCGTCGCAAGCTTGTGGCTCATGTCCACTTGGCTGATATACATCACGCCCTTGCCCACCGGCACCTCGACCATCACGCTCTGCGACAGCCGCGGCCCCACCTGCATCAGGCTCTTGGCCCCGCGGGTCGGCTTGTTGTACGCGTTGCGATAGACGATCGAGTCTCCCGCCCATGTGAAAAAGTCCTGGTCCTTCAGCCCCTTAAACAGCGGATGAGAGCTGTCCTCAATGAACGCAATCCGGCCGGTGCCAACCGTCTGGTCCAGCCCAAACTCATCCTTCGTCTTGATCGGCGCCGGTTCCAACTCAGCCGGAATCGCCTGGTACTTCAGCGGATTGCTCTGATCCAGCACAAACACAGCCTTGCCCGTCGATGCATAGGCCGCCAGCGCCGTGCTCGTGCTCTGGATGGTCGATATCGCATCCGGAGCCAACAGCAGCACCTTGGCTGATTCAGGCAGCTTCTCAAGGCTGTTCACCGGCGTAAATGCGATCTTGGCAGCATTCAGCGTGTCCGACAGGACGCCCTTGGGATCAAACACCACCACCGCCCCACCGCCCATCGTCCCACTGCCAGCCACCGGCGGCAGGATGGAAACTTCCTTCACATCGCGGAACAGCGTCTTGTCGCCCGCCGACAACGTCAGCACCAACTGCCCCTCCTGCCGCGTCGCGACCTGCGGCATCGCAATCTGCTCCTCAAACTTCTCGGCCGTTCCAGGCTTCACATCGTGCTGCGTGCTCTTCTTGTAGACCTCCTTGCCATCAATCGTCAGCACGCGGCTGAACGTCAGCGGCTCCGCATACTGCGTGTCATTGAACACCCCGAACGTACGCGTGATCTTCTGACCCGACCCAAACGTCCAGTCCCACTGGCGCGTAAACACCGCCCGAGGCGCATTGGCCACCCGCTGCCGCGCGCCCCCCTCGTCACCCAGCCAGAAATGCCAGCCCGCATAGTAACCACCCCATCGATACCCTTCCTGGAGCATGCGATACATCGTCGCGACCGCATCCTTCGTAGCCGCCTTGCCCTGGAAGCAAACCTCGCCGCCCCACAATGAATAGTCGGCCGGGTTGATGCCCGTGGCGAAATAGTCTTCCCCGATAAACCGCGGCCGCTTCATGTCCCACTTCCAGCGCCCGCGCCCGCCGCCCTCCACAAATGGCTCATATGCCAGATCCGGATATCCCGTCCCCGCTGTGGAAACATAGTGATCCCCATGCACCGGCAAAAGGTTCTCTTTGCCCGCCCCGCCGCCGTCGATCATGACCGCGCGTGTGGGATCCGCCTTCATGACCGCATCCGCCGCCTTGGCGATCTCCCGCTCGTACTGGTCCATGTTGGGGCTGTGGCCCAGCAGGTTGATCAGGTTGATGAACGCAAACTCATTCTCGATCGACCAGATCGCGATGGATGGATGGTTCCGCTCCCCCTTCACCTGCGCTGCGCACTGTTCTCGCCAATTCTTCATCAGCCCCAGCTTGAGTTCCGAACCACCCTGCTTCTTCTTGATCTCCCCGTCGTTCTCGATGAATGCGTTGCCGATCATCTCGCCATCCAGCGTCGTATTACGCCGCACCACGACACCGCCGCGATCCATGAAATCCAGCGCCTGCTGCGGCTCCATCCCAAACCATCGCGGGTCGTGCCCGGCCTGCCCGGCCGTCGCAAACCGCATCAGCCGCTCGTTGGCATTCTTGTACGCCTTAAGCCAAGACTCGCTCGTCCGCCCCGTATCGCCGATCAGGTCAGCCCAGATATGCCACGTCACGCCATTGAGCGTGAACTTGGTCCCCACCGTCTTCCACTGCCGGAACCCGAAGCTGGTCTCCCTCACGTCCACCGCCTTACCGCCCACCGCCACCGTCGTCCGCAGGCGATACATATTCGGCGTATCAGGCCACCACAGCTTCGCATCCGTCCACGCATCACTCAGGTTGATCGTCTCGCTCTTGCCCGCCACCACCTCGAAAGGCTTAGCCGCGAATGTCCTGGCAACCTCATTGCTCTTGTCGTCCACCGCCTCCCAGCGGATCTCGCCGGCCGCGTTCTCGCTGGCATTGTTCGTCAGCGTCACCTCCGCCTCAAGCTGCTTCTTCTCCACCGACGGCTTCACGAACACATCCGACGCATACACATTCCCCGCCGCCACCAGCGTGGGAGTGCACAGGATTCCCGATTGCGGGCAGTTCCAGATCGGGTAATCCATATCCTGAAAACCATCCCCAAAGAACTTCAGCGGCGTGTTGAACGTCTTGCGCAACTTCATCGGGTTGTCCGGATTCGCCGTCCGGCCATACCACGCATCCCGAATCCCCACCCACACCTCATTCACCTGCCCCGGCTTGATCGCCTTGGTCAGGTCAATCTGGAAATTGCAGAATGGGTTCTTCTCAAACCCGCAGTAGACGCCATTCACATAAACGGTTGTATTCAGGTTGTTCAGCGGAAAGTCGATATAGAAAGACCGCCCCGCAAGGCTCGCCGCCACATCCACTCGCGTGCGATACCACAGGCGGTGCGCAAAAATCAGGTCGATGCGGCTCTCGTTCTTGTCCGATGGAACATCAATCGCCTTGAAGAACGTCACCTTCGGCAGGCTCTTGATCGGCTCGGCCACCTCGCCCGGGCTCTGCTCATCATCCCGCGCCACTTCCCACGCACCCTTCAGCGCCACACTCACCCGCTGCCCGGCCGGCGCCTCCGCCAGCTTGAACACATTCTTCGTCGCCGCTTCATCCTTTTCATCCCGCCCGGTCTCGCCCGGCTTAAACTTCGAATTGCGATGGAACTCGCCCTCATTGATGCAGATCGCATCGCCGGCGAACAGCAGCCGGCCGAATTTCCCGTCCTTGTTCTTGACCTTGGGCATGCGCAGTTCCAGCACGTGCTGCCCCGGCGTCAGCTCCGCATCCCCCATCTTGACCCACGCCACCTCGCAGAAGAACGCAATCTCCATCAGGTCCGTGGTCAGTTCGTCGGACGATATCTTCTTCCACGCCCCCTCGTCTATCCGATAATCAAACGCCGATCGGGCAAACTCAAACCCAATCCGGTTCCACACCTCATACTTGGCGCCCTTCTTGATCTCAAAGGGATATTGCACCAGCACCCCGTCGGCCGGCACCTCGGCCTCCACCTTGTCCTGGTCGATCGAGATGCTCATCCACTTCCCGCCGGACAGAAACTGGGCGTTCCCCCACCCCGCGTTGTTCACCTTCACATTGGCCTTGCCGCTCTCCCCCTCCAGCCAGACAAACTCACCGGCATGCAGCCCCCGAGCCCCCGCCATCGACACCGCCGCCACCAGAACCGCCTTGATCCACAGCCGCATAATTCTTCTCCTGAGCAAAGCCCATCGGAAAGTCACACGCCCACATCCGTGCGCAGCAGCACGGCACAATGGGTTACGGTTAAACTCGCCAGCCGTTGCCGGGATAATGCCCAACTTCCGATTTCCACTCACCGCATATGGCAGCGCTCGACCATTATCGACAAAGCCCCCCCTCAATTGCCAGAAACTTCCGCTACGGACAGCAGTCCGTGGGTTTACTCCTGTGCGCCACGACATTTCCCACCCCCCCTGCCGCGAAAAGCCGCGTATCTGCCCCGCGTCCCGCCCTCCCGGCCCTCTCGCCCTCCCGCCCTCTCCTCACGCCCCCGTCCGTCGCAGCACCAGAACCGTCATGTCATCCCGCTGCTCGTGCCTCCCACAGAACGACCGCTGCTCCGCCAGCACGCATTCCACCAGTTCCGCCGCGCTCACGCGCGGCCGCTGCTTCATGATCCCCATCACCCGCTCGATCCCGAATTCGTCATCCGCCGTGTTGCTGGATTCGATCAGCCCGTCGGTCGCGATCAGCAGCAGGTCGCCCGTCAGAAAAGGAAACTCCATCGCCCCATACACCTCATTCTCGTCCACCGCCAGCGGCAGGCTCCCGCCATCGAGTTCCCTGATCTCCCCGCTCGCCCCGTCCAGCAGCAGCGGCGTCGGCAACCCCCCGCGCGAAATTCGTCCCACGCCCCTCCTCTGATCGATGGCAATGCACGCCGCCACCGCGAAATAGTCCTGCACCAGCGGGCGCAGCGAGCGGTTCAGCCGAGCCATCAATTCCGCCGGATCCTGCGTCGACCCCACCACCGACGTCAGCATCCCCTTCAGCATTGCCATCACCAGCGCCGCCTGCACCCCATGACCCATCGCGTCGGCCACGAAGATCAGCAGCCGATCATCGTCCAGCCGAATCAACTCCAGCACGTCTCCCCCAACCTGCATCACCGGCTCATAGTGCAGACAGATGTCAAACCCGGGAATCGTCGGTGCGGCCGTCGGGATGAAGGTCTGCTGAAGCTGCCTTGCCAGGTCCAGGTCGTGGTTCATCTGCCGATTCAACTGCTCGACCGTCTGGACATACCCGGCCATCTCCGAATAGAGCCTCGCCTGCTCGATCACCAGCGACAATTGCGATGCGATGTGCCCATAAAACCTAAGGCTCGCATCCCGATACGCGTCGTGCTCAATGCTCGTAAAGAACAGAAACCCAACCGGCTCCTCGCGCACGATCAGCGGCAGGGTCAACGACGCCCGCATCCCCTCCTCAACCAGCAACCGTGTCGAGACCGACGTCGGATGCTCAGTGAGATACTGCTCAAGGTTGTTGATGATGCGCACTTCACGCGTCTCAAGGATGAGCTGCAAGGTCGAGCCGGCCAACGACCCCGTAAACCCCGGCCCCAGCCGAATCGGCCGATCCGACAATGCCGCCCGCGACCTCACCAGCCCCGTCGCCATATCCACCAGCGCCAGCCCCAGCCGGTTGCAGGAAATCATCGTCCGTGCCCGCTGAAACAGTTCATCGAGCACCGCATCCAGATCCGCCTTGGGCCTCACATGCTCGATCAGCCAGAGGATCTGCGCCATCTGCAACGGCGTCATATCCACCGGCCGACCGCTCGGAGGCTGGGGCGTCGGAATAAACGGACGAAACTCGATGGGCGAACCAGGTTTCACGTGTTACCCAACTCCAGGAGCCTCTCACGGAAGCAGCACGCCGCTTAACCCGCCCGCCGCCCGACGCGGAACAGAATCGCCCGGTCAAACACATCGACAAACAGATCCGTCTT
The DNA here is from genome assembly GCA_038213005.1 of Tepidisphaerales bacterium. Classification (GTDB taxonomy): domain Bacteria; phylum Planctomycetota; class Phycisphaerae; order Tepidisphaerales; family Tepidisphaeraceae; genus JBBQTU01. The sequence goes on from JBBQTU010000124.1 coordinate 9,730, forward strand.
CCGCCTCGCGGCCCAGAGCTCCAACTGCATGTCGCCCTTCCCGACCAGCCCCACCTGTACGCGACCTCTGCCAATCCGGACGTCCAGGTCGCTCACAACAAGGCAGTGACTGCGATCCAGCCCATCGGCCATGCGCAATAGCGCCCCGCCCACGCGGACGATTCCGCGATCCGACGGCTTCATCGCTGCATACTCGGCATGCGACTCACTCGGCAGCGACTTGCGGTGATACCGTGCAATGCTCGCGATAACCCGCACTTCATCCTGCGTGAAGCCCTGCAGGTTGCCGTTGAGAACCAGGTACATGCTGTGCTTGTGATGCGAACTCGAACTGATGTGCCAACCGATATCATGCAGCAGCGCACCATACTCAATCAGCTCACGCGATTGCGCATCCAGCTTGTGCAGGCTACGCAGCTTGTCCAGCAGCCGCAGCGTTAGCGCCGCCACGTGCATGCTGTGCCGCTCGTGCCACTCGCAGCGGCGAGCCAGGTCCAGCACGCTCCGCCGCCGCGGGTCGGCCACCTTTCGCTGGATTTCCAGGTCCGGCAGATGCCTGGCAACATAGTCCAGCAGCATCCCCTCCCGCAGCGCCGCCCGGCACAACGACAGCCGCTTGATCGACAGCCGCTTCATCACCTCCAGCAGGAGAATCGCCCCGGCCAGTATCTGATCCTGACGCTTCTCATCCAACCCGCGAATCTTCACGCGCTGCCCGGCCTTGCTCTTCAGCAGCCGATCCACCAGCGCCTTGAGGTCATCGAGTGCCAGCTCCGGGGCCTTGCCGCGCCCGCCGCACATCGCCACCAGATTCTCGATCGTGCCGCTGGTCCCGATGGCCTTGATCGGCCGCAACTGCAGAATCTGATCGCACACCGGCGCGATCTCACGATTCAAGTGTCGGGCAAGCCGTTCAACCTCGGCAGGAGCCGCCGGGTCGCTGTGAATGTAGCGGGCAGTCATGCGCGCCGACCCCACCTTCCTGCTTTCCAGGAGGCTCGCGTGCTGGTCGTCGCCGACGATAAACTCCATGCTGCCGCCGCCAATGTCCATGATCAGGTGCCCACCGGCCTTGAGGTTCACGGCGTGCCGCACACCCAGGTAGATCAGCCGCGCCTCATCCCGGGCGCTGACCACCCGCACGTTCAGCCCCACCTCGCTGCGCACCCGCTCGATAAAGTCTCCGCCGTTGTCGGCCTCGCGCACGGCGCTGGTGGCGATGGCGATGATCTTCTCGCAGCCGCGACGCCTGGCCACCGCATGGAACCGCCGCAGCGAGAGGACAGCGCGATCCATCCCCTCGCCCGACAGCCGGTGCGATGGAAAGCTGCCGCGCCCCAGACCCAGCATCTCCCGCATACGCCACAGCACCGTGGTGCCCCCGTCAGCTCCCACGTGCGAGATGATCATGTGCAGGCTGTTCGAGCCGATGTCGATGGCCCCCAGCCGGACATCCCCATCCGAACTCACCTCGGGGGCACGGACTGCAACTGGCATGTTGGCGATGCGACTCATGCCCCTCATTCTACTCATATCGCATCACCACTGCGCCATAACCCGCCGCCCGCGACGCCCCCGAAAACTCAGTCCCCCGCCCCCTCGGGCGTGCCCGAAAATCCGGGCGACGTGCCCCATGTCCGAGCCGCTCCGCATTTGCTGCTTCGAGTTTCCTCAATTTCCGCGTTGTTTCGTATTTCGTGCTTCATATTTCGTGCTTATCCCGATTGCCGGGCACGCCCGCCACCTCCCGCCGCGGATTGGCACTTGTCCCGGAGACTTCTGCCATCGTACACTCGCCTCATGCCCCTTTACGCTATCCAGACGGCCGGCCAGCTCGACCCCTTCCTGCAGCGCGAATGGCTGCTCACCAACGGCACGGGCGCATTTGCGTCCTCCACCGTCGTCGGCTGCAATACCCGCCGCTATCACTCGCTGCTGTGCGCAACCCTCACCCCGCCCGTGGGCCGCTACAACATGCTCAGCCGCCTCGGCGAGATGATTACCCTTCCCGGCCAGACCGACACCACCTGGGAACTCGCCACCAACCAGTTCCGCGAGCAGTTCCATCCCCGCGGCTACCAGCACCTCCAGCGATTCGAACTCGACGACACCGCCCGCTGGCTCTACCGCGTCCAAGATATGCAAATCGCCAAGGAGTTCCTCCTCTGCTGGGGACGAAACGTCTGCGGCGTCAAATACACCCTCACTCCCGGCAAGCACCGCATGCGACTGGAACTGCTCCCCTTCCTGGCCATGCGGGATTTCCACTCACTGCGTCAGGGCTCTGACGCCCGCTTTCAGGTGCACACATGGCCCGGCCACCTCTCGGTCACCGAGCACGCCCTGCAGATGCACCTGTCCAGCGACGCCGCCACATGGGAAGCCAAACCCTTCTGGTGGCACGGACATTTCTACGCCATCGATGCCCAGCGCGGCCTGGACAACTTCGAAGATCTCTGGAATCCCGGCCGATTCGTCTTTGAAACCGATCAGCCCGCCTCTGTCACCCTCTGGGCTTCCAGCCAGCCCATCGACCAGCCCAACTGGGACAACGAACTGAAACTCCGCCACGACTCACTCGCCCAGGGCCAAGGCCCGACACAGCCATCTTCTTCTCCCCTCCCCCTGGGGGGAGGGTTAGGGAGGGGGTTGAAAGCGACGCCGCCACAACTTGCCAGATGCCAAGACCCGTCTCCCCCCCCTCCCGTCACCGCACGCCTCACTCGCTCCGCCATCGACTTCGTCGTCCCCCGCAAAACCCCCACC
>JBBQTU010000125.1:0-12466 GCA_038213005.1 Tepidisphaerales bacterium
CTGTCAACGCCGAGTTGAAACTGTAGCTATTCAGCCGCTGTGAAGATGCGGTCTTCTGCCTGTGGATCTTCTTCAAACAGTTCACTGAATCGTCTTCTTCTACTTCAGGGTCTTCTTCCAGGTTGGTTGTCTGCGTCAGGGAGCGTTCTTGTCGCCGTAGTGGCTTTCTGTTGCCCTGCGCCCCCATGCAGCCAAGGGCCGCCTGCCGCCGCCGCCGCTGCATTTTCAAAACGGCCAGATTCCAGCATTTTCACGCCGGCGCTGACAAACGTCGAGAAGGCCTCGAAACAGTCGATGCGGAAGCGGAAGAGAGCGACGTAATGGGGAAGGCCAGTGGCTCAACGCCAAGCACAAGGTGTCTCGCACTCCCGACAGCCCGTCAGACACCGCCGATATTGGTTCGCAGACCTCCACCGTATACTCTCCGCCCATGCTGTATCTGGCGATCGTTTCGCTGGTCTGGGCGCTGTCGTTCGGACTGATCAAGCACTATCTCGCCGGTGTCGACGCCTCATTCGTCGCCGCGGCGCGAATGCTGCTCTCGCTGCTGGTCTTTGCCCCGTTCATCCGCATCAAGCGGGTGCCCAGGTCCAGTCTCCTCAAGCTCGCCGGGATCGGCGCCGTGCAGTTCGGACTGATGTACGTATTTTATCTACATGCGTTCGCGTATCTGAAGTCCGCCGAGGTCGCGATCTTCACCATCTTCACGCCGCTGCTCGTGACGCTGGTCGATGACCTCTGGGAACGCCGGATGTCCTGGATCTTTCTGGCAACCGCGAGCCTCGCCGTCATCGGCACCGGCATCTGTCTCTGGACCGATCTCCGTCGCGAGGGCCTGATCACAGGCTTCATCGTGATGCAGCTCTCGAACCTCTGTTTCGCTGCGGGCCAAGTATGGTATCGTCGGGTGATGCCGAGCGTTGCGCGTAAAGACTCTCAGGTGATGGGCGTGCTCTATCTCGGCGGCTTTGCTGCCGCCGCCGCGCTGGCTGCCGCGCATTTCCACCCCGCAAGCCTGCACCTCAGCACGCCGCAGATCCTCGTGCTGCTTTACCTGGGCGTCGTCGCCTCGGCCGTGGGTTTCTTCCTGTGGAATGTCGGCGCGCGCCGGACCAACGTCGGGGCCCTGGCGATCTTCAACAACGCCAAGATCCCGCTGGGCATCCTCGCCTCAGCGCTGATCTTCCAAGACACCGTCCCGTGGCTCAACGTCCTTGCCGGAGGCGCCATCATTGCCGCGGCACTGCTGCTGAATCAGCAGCTATGCCGCAGGCGTGGCGTATAGGTCTTGCCGCCTTACTTCACGTCGACCGCCGTGACCGTCAGCTTCGTCGTCCCTTCCATGACGCCGCCCATCTTCGTCTCCATCTTCACCATCTGCCCCGGCACCTCCGCGCAGGTCCAGCTCTTGCCCGTGCTCTTCATCCCCTTGGCCTCGCTGGTGAACTCAACCACCTTGCACTTGTAGGTCTTGTCCCCGATCTTCACATCCTCATCGGGCAGTACCTTCGCCTCGCCCTTCGCATTCGGCGGCATCGTCACGTCCTTGGCGTCCTCCTTCTTAACCTTCGCCATGATGTCCATCTTCGTCGTGTTGTCGCCCTGCGGCATCTTCATCGTCATCTCGACGACCGCCTTCTCAGGCGTGAGCTCCGCCAGCTTGTACGTCATGTCCATCTTCATGGCCATCCCGCCCATGTTGCTGTCGCTGCTCAGCGTTACCGTGGTTCCGGGCTTGAACTTCGCCCACGACTGGTAGGTTGGGTTATCGACCATCTCCTGCGCCATCACGGCCGAACACATCAGCACCAATGCGCACATAGCCGCCATCGAACGAAATGGATACAACATGGATCCTCCCCTGCACTTGAATCGGGCCAGCAAAACCCCGGCCTCAGGTAGCCGCCCGACATGAGCGGCAATCAACTCTAGGCCGCCGTATGCCCGATAGCCAAGCCACCTTCTCCTGGCGAGCAGTGGGGGGGGCAGAACACAAGAACACCGCCGCAGGCCCAAGTGAGGGCATACGGCGGTGTTCATAGGCCAATTCAGGCCCGTAGCTCAATAGTTTGCGCTGCAGATCGCGATCAGGCCTTGACCGGAGCCACCGGGCTCGTCATGAACGGCTTGACCAGTTCCACGATCTTGTCGAACGCCGGGATGTCCGCGATCGCCAGTTCGCTCAGCATCTTGCGATTCAGCGAGATGCCCGCGGCCGCGGCGGCCGGAACGAAGCGGTTGTAAGCAACCCCACGCTCCTTCAGGGCGGCGTTCAGACGCGTGATCCAGAGCGAGCGGTACGTCCGCTTCTTCTGGCGGCGATGCTCATAGGCGTAGACGTCCGCCTTGCGCGTGAATTCAAGGGCTACGCGGTACAATGTACCCGGACCGCCCACAAAACCCTTGGCGCGCTTCAGGACACGTTTACGTTTCCGGGCATGTACCGGACCAATCTTTACTCGAGGCATGGTTCAATCCTTTCAAAGGGAGCCAGAGGCACTTGTCATGACCTGCCGCAAGGGCAGGTGGCTTAGCTGCGCCGGCTACACGCCGACGCTTCTTGATTCAATTTACTTCCGTTGCAGCCGTCAGCTCAGGCTGCGACCATGGCGGCCGCGACAGCCTTCGTGCCGGCCTTCTTGGCGGCCAACTTGGCGGCCAAAGCCCGCTTGTGGGCGACCTTCGCCGGGCTCTTGTGCGATGCGCCAATCAGGGCGCGCATGTTCTTGGCAAAAGCCTCGACCATGATGGCCGGGCGACCCAGCTTCCGCTTGGTCTTGCTCGAACGGGCGCTCATCAGGTGCGAAGTCTTGCAGTGGCCGCGCTTCAGTTTCCCGGTCGCGGTTACCTTGAACCTCTTCTGGATGCTCTTGTTGGTCTTCAGCTTATAGGCCATCGTCGATCCTTCATTTACGAGAAAGTCCCTCGTTAGTCGAGGGGCGGGGATCATAACAGTACACGATGCGCAAGTCCAGACACCTGCCCGCACTTGCAGGAACAGCGGGGCATTCTACAATGCCGCCATTCACGACTGACCAGTGCTCTTGCCGAGCTGGCCCTAACCTCGGAGCTGACTGTCCCATGTTTAATCTGCTGCCCAAGGATACGGTGTTTTTCGACCTCTTTGAAGGGCTTGCCCGCCATGGAGTCTCCACGGCCGCGCATCTTCAGAAGCTGGCGACTAACTTCCCGGATATCGATGCCCACGTGCTGGCGATCCGCAAGGAAGAGTTCGAGGCTCACGACTTGGCTCACAAGGCACTTGAGCGGCTGGATCAGACCTTCATCACCCCGTTTGACCGCGAAGATATTCACGCCTTGGTGCGTGAACTGGACAAGATCGTTGACGCCGCCGATGCCCTGGCCAAGCGATTCAAGCTGTACCACATCAAGGCGATGGCCCCCGAGTTCATAAAGCAGACCGAGACCCTGGTCCTCGCCGCCGCTGCACTCTACGAAGCCGTCTCGCGGCTGCGCCGCACCCGCAAGCTGTCCGAACTCAGCGACAAACTGATGGAAATCCATCGCCTCGAAACCCTGGGCGACGAAAGCAATCACGCCGCCATGTCCCGCCTGTTCGAAGGCAGCGTGGAACCGCTGGAAGTGATCAAGTGGAAGGGCCTGCTGGACCTCATCGAAGACGCCATCGACGGCTGCGAGGATGCGGGCAACACGCTTGAACGTATCGTGCTGAAAAATGGATGAGCGTCGCCGTGGTCCTGCAACTCCTTCTCGCCTCTGAAATAATCACATGAATACGCTGATTGTGGCAACGCTCGCCGCCGATAGCCCCGTTCCCGTCCATTCCACGGGTTTCATAGCGATGGTGCTGTTCATCGTCCTGATTGCGCTGCTGTTTGATTTTCTCAACGGCTTTCACGACGCCGCCAATTCCATCGCCACCGTCGTGTCCACTCGCGTACTCAGCCCCGCCCAGGCGGTGGCCTGGGCCGCTTTCTTCAACTTCGTCGCCGCTTTCGTCTTTGGCACCGGCGTCGCCAAGATGATCGGCAAGGGGATGATCGACACCAGCCAGGTGGACGTCTACGTTGTCTTCGCCGGCCTGCTCGGCGCGTGCATCTGGAACATCATCACATGGATCATGGCGTTGCCTACGAGTTCTTCGCACGCACTGATCGCCGGCTACGGCGGCGCCGCCGTTGCCAAGGGCGGGTTCAGTGTGCTGTTCTTGAGCGGATGGGTTCCCGTTGTGTTATGGATATTTCTGGCACCCGTCGTCGGCCTGGTGATGGGCATGGCGCTCATGGTCGCCGTCTCCTGGATATTCCGGCGGTTCACCCCGTGGCGCGTCGACAAGCTCTTCCGGCATCTGCAGTTGGTGTCGGCCGGTGTCTATTCGCTCGCCCATGGCGGCAATGACGCGCAGAAAACCATGGGTATCATCGTGGCGCTGCTGATGGCTGCCGGGTTGGGTGAATGGACCAAGTGGGGCCAGATGTCTGGTGCGCACCTCTTCGGCACCAGCGACATCGGCATGCCCATCATCCTGTCCTGTCACGCCGCCATCGCACTAGGCACGATGTTTGGTGGCTGGCGAATCGTCAAGACCATGGGCTCGGGCATCACTCGACTCCAGCCCGTCGGCGGATTCTGTGCCGAAGGCGCTGCCGCCGCCACCATCATCTTTGCCACCATCAACAAGATCCCGCTTTCCACAACCCATGCCATCACCGGAGCGATCATGGGCGTGGGCGTGACCAAGTCCGTCCGCTCGGTCCGCTGGATATGGGGGCAACGCATCGTCATGGCGTGGGTGCTCACAATCCCTTGTGCGGCGTTCATCTCGGCCACGAGCTACCTGATCATCCTCGGCATCCGCAACTGGTTGGGCTACTGACCCGGCGGGTCTGATGTCGCCTGTCTGAGCTATCGTCCTATAGGGATTCCACTTCAAACAGGCGCGTCGCCAGAAGTAGTGCGAGGCGTCCTCGCCCGCACATGAGTACCCCACGTCTTCCCCGCAGATCACACCCGCGATGGAGGGGACCCGTCCCTTACCGCGGCCCCAGCGTCGCCACCGTCATCGGCTGGAACGGAAAATCACGCATGAGCTGCTTGAGCGATTCGGTGGTCACCCCGCGCAGGCTCTCCATGTCCTGCTCCAGCGATCGATACTCCTGGTTGTAGATCCATTCCGCGCCCAGGCTGCGCATCCGCCCGATAGGCAGTTCCCCGCTGAGCACGATCTGGCTGGCGATCTTGTTCTTCGCCCGCTGCACCTCATCGTCCGCCATGTCATCCTTCGCCCGCTCAAGCTCCGCGACGAGGATGTCCTGCACCTTCTGCGTCCGCGCCGGCTCGTTGCACAGCGAAAAGTAGAAGCTGCCGCAACGGTCGTGCGGATAGAAGCCAAAGTCAGCTTCCTCCGCCAGGGCGTTGTCTACCAGGGCCCAATACAGCCGGCTGCCTTCGGCGTCGCCGATCACATCCGCCAGCACGCGAGCGGCAAACCGCCGCTCATCCTGCGTGCTCGGGCCGGGCGTCAGGCCCATCGTGTATTGCCGGTTCAGCTTCGGATCGACCATCGCCACCTGTTGCCCCCTGTGCACCGGCATCGCCTGTTCGCGCCCGGCCGACACCTTGGGCCAATGCCCGCAATACTGCTCCACCAGTTCAAACACGCGATCGAATTCCAGGTTCCCCGCCACCGCAATGACCGTATTCCCCGGCCCATATCGCCGGCCGAAATATTCCGCCATCTGCCCCTGCGTCATCTCCTGCACCGACTTGGCCGACCCCAGCACGCTCATCCCCAGCGCGTGGCCCTGGAAATACGCCTCCATCACCTTCTCATAGATCCGATGCCCCGGATCGTCCAGATACATCGAGATCTCCTCGATGATCACCTTCTTCTCGGTCTCAAAGTCGCTCTGCCGCAGTGCCGGCCGCAGCAGGTGCGACAGGTGTTCAAGGGTCTTCTGGGTAAACTCCGGCAACACGTTCGCGTAATACCCCGTCATCTCCTGACTGGTGAACGCGTTGTACCGCGCCCCCATCTCATCGAAGATCCGGTTCACATCCTGCCACGTGTATTTGTCCGATCCCTTGAACATCATGTGCTCAAGGAAGTGCGAGATCCCGTTGACTTCCGCCGACTCATCCCGCGACCCGGTATTCACAAACACCCCGGCCGCGATCGAATACGAACCGGGAATGGCCTCGGCAATGATGTCCAGGCCGTTCTTCAACTGGTGATGGCGAAATTCCAATGGCATGACGCCAATTGTAATGGCTTCTCACTGTTTGAGACAACTGGTCGCACTCCCCTCAGGAACCGGGTGTGCCCGTCTTTTCGGGCACGCGATTTCTTAGCCCCAACGGGGCGGCATTCTTAAGCCCAGGGTAAGCGTACTCGCGCAGCCCTGGGTAAGAACCATTCACACTGAATGAGCCCTGAAAGCGCGACACCTCTTTCAGCACCCTATTCGCTCCAACCACCCGCTGACGCGCAACTTGCATCTGCCCGAAAAAACCGGCACGCCCCACGAACCCCGCGGGGCATATGCCCGAATCCCCGGATACTTGCCTTCCCGGCAGCGCCGGTTGTCGTCCCCGCGCGGCGGGGTATACTTCCCCGGCTTAGTTCCCCGGCGCTGGGCGGCCGTTCGCTCGCGTCGGGTTGGGGACACTGACGACGATTGGCTTGAGCAAAGGCTGTAACATGGGCGTATTCAACCCGAAACTCGCACCTTCTCACGAGGCATTACGCGCCGCAGCTATGCTGGGAAATCAGATGGCCCGGCGCGAACCGCGGCTGACGCCGGACCTGCGCAACGCCTCGCGATTTGGCGACTTCAGCCAGTTTCGCACCGCCCACCGCGACAACCTTGAGCAAAACGACCTCTTCCGTAGATGGCAGGAGCGGCTGTTCAACATCGCCGAACGCGAGGGCCGGCACTTCGGGCTGCGGGTCGACGACAGCATGACCGCGTGGGACGTCTGGTATCACCAGATCGTTCAACCCATGCGAAAGGAAATGTGGACCGCGTGGGAGGCCTGGCACAACCTGCCCGAGAAGTTCCACACCGCCGCCGCCCAGCAGCGGCAACGGCAAGAGGTCGTTCCCTGTCTGCACGTCGCGGCGGCCGCCGACACCACTCACCTCATGGACGTCGGCTCAGAAGCCCCCAGCGTCTCTCCTACCGTCGCCCACGCGCCGCTCCCCGCGTCCGCAGTGCCGGCCACAGCCCCGCCGCGCCCCACGACCGACCCTCACGGAAAGCCCAGCCCCAGGATCATCCGAACGGGCAACAGCACCGTCCCCCTAGCCATGGGCAGCGTCAAGGGAATCAACTCCGACAACACAATCAGCCTCGACGGAGACAGTTGGTCCATCTAGCCCGGCCATCCCCACATTCCCTGGAGCCCTCGTTTTCCAGCCCCGGAGGGGCGGCAGATCATAGCCCCCGGCATAAGCCAATCGTATCTACATAAGTCGCCCAAGTGCGCGACGTCCTCATCCGCACAGGCCCGACCAGACAATCTGATTTGTGGGGTCCAACATCGTTGGTTTTGAGGAGAAAAAGGCACTTGACAGTGGCCAAAGAGTGCGGGGGGAGACGCGCACTACTACTTCCGCGAATGCGCCCGTTTCAGGTGGAGTCCTTATCAGGCGCTCACGCCGCCTTGGGTGTCGACGATGCTGCAGGCGCGGCCTTGTGCTCATACTTGACTGCCCCGCCGCAGATGGTGGTTCTCACTCGGCCGTGGACTTTCCAGCCACCGAAGGGGCAGTTGCGGCTCTTGCTGTGGAAATGCGAGACGTCGATGGTCCACTCTGCTTTGGGGTCGATGATGGTGATGTCGGCGTCGGCCCCTTCCTGCAGCGTTCCTTTCTTGAGGTTCAGGATCGCGGCCGGGCGGGTGGACATCAGGTCGATCAGTTTCATCCAGTCAATGTGGCCGGGGTCGATCAGTGCCTTGATGTAAAGCGGCAGGGCAGACTCCATGCCGATGATGCCGCAAGGGGCATAGGCGAATTCCAGTTCCTTTTCCTCGGCCAGGTGCGGGGCGTGGTCGGTGGCGAGGCAGTCGATGGTGCCATCTTTCACGCCCTGGATCACGGCCGCCGCATCTGCCTGCGTCCGCAAGGGCGGGCTCATCTTGTAGTTGGTGTCGTAGGTGCGGCAGCTCTCGTCGGTCAAGAGCAGGTGGTGCGGCGTGGCCTCGGCGGTGACCCGCTGGCCTTCCTGCTTGGCCCGGCGGACCAGTTCCACGGCTCCGGCGGTCGAGAGATGCTGCACGTGGTAACGGCAGCCGATCGCTCGGTTCAGCAGGAGGTCGCGGGCGAGCATGAGGTCTTCGGATTCCGACGGAATGCCGGCCAGGCCCAGGACCGTCGCAACGATGCCAGCATTCATCGCTCCGCCGGAGAGAGCTGCTTCTTCGCAATGCTGCATCAACATGGCGTCGAACATGCGGGCGTATTGGAGAGCCTTGCGCATGACCGATGGATCGGCCACGCCGCGGCCATCGTCAGTGAAAGCGATGGCCCCGCGCTGGAGCATCGTGCCCATCTCGGCCAGTTCCAAGCCCTCGCGTCCCTTGGTGATCGCCCCGGTGGGAAAGACATTGCACAGGCCGACCCGCTGGGCCTCGCGGATGACGAACTCGATCTGCCCCTCGTTGTCCAGACACGGCTTGGTGTTGGGCATGCAGACGATGCTCGTGAATCCGCCAGCCACCGCGGCGGCGCAACCGGATGCGATGGTCTCTTCTTCCTCATCACCGGGCTCGCGCAGATGGACGTGGGTGTCGATCAGCCCAGGGCAGACATAGGCGCCGGCGGCGTCGATCACGCGGTCTGCGGTGCCGAGGTCCTGCCCGACGGCCGCGATCTTGCCATCGCGCACCAGCAGATCCAGGCGGCGTTCAAAGAGACGCGATGGGTCAAGGATCGTCCCGTTCTGAATGAGGATGGAAGCCATGGGCAGATAACTTACCGCATGGAGGGGCAAGGGCAAAGAACCGGCGCCCAGAAGCTGGGCGTGCGGGCGGCGCAGAGGCGGTATCATCAGCGCGTGGACAGGCGCTATGCCTTGACGCACGCAGGCTGGCCCTTAGCCAGGCCGAGTTGCTGCTCGAGGGCCGTGGGCGCGAAGATCAGGTGGTTGCGCCCGGTGCGGATCAGCCCATGCTCGCGCAGGTCCTTGAGCGTGAGACTGACGGTTTCGCGTGCCACGCCAATAGCTTGAGCCAGTTCGTGATGGGTCACGTGAAGCACAACACCGGCGGAATGAGGCGAAGCCGCCGTCGTGCGACCGAAACGGAGCAGCGCCCGAAGCAGGCGCGTATGGCAGTCGTCGAAGATGAGCCGACCGGCATCCTCACGGGTCTGGCGCAGACGGCTGGCCAGGGCTTTGATCATCTCGGCGGCTGCCCGCGGCTGTTGCTGCAGCAGGGCGAACACGCGATCGACGGGGATGTCCGACACGATCGAGGGCAGCGTCGCCACCGCACGCGAGCCGTAGGACGCCGCGCCGGCGAGGGCAGCGGCCCCGAACCAGTCATTGGGCCCCAGAATATCGGTCAGTTGGGCCGAATCGTCAGGGCCGGGCTGAAACACCCGCACCTGCCCACGGTGGATGAAGTAAAGAGAACTGGCGGGATGGGCCTGCGAATAGATGACGCTGCCTTGCGGCACGCTGGTGCGTCGGGCACCGAGCAGTGGATTGAGAAAAAAATCAACAAGTGGCGGATTCATGTTGCTGCGGGGGATTGCGACATCAAGCATAACGGGGCTCCTAACACGGGAAGCAGCCAGCCTCATAGCGTTACAGGGTCGGCCTTCATACTCGGATACGCTGGAGTGAGATTGCCGGTTCTAGGGATTCGGTGAGACGGCTCATAGAGCGACGCGTAGCGGGCTCAGCCGTCGCCTGGCTGAGTTGGGTCGTCGGGCGATGGCCTGCAGGGTGCGGATTCCTATCTTGCCAGTGCCGTGGGGCACGGCCTATTGTCCAGTAGAGGCAGCATACGCGGGGGGCAAGGGCTGCCTCGGATATTGCCGTGCCCGCTATGCGCGCCGCATTGAGGGTCCAGGAAGGTCTGTCACCGGACAGAGCAGTAGCAGCAGTGAGGTCGCGCTGACCTACAACTGCAGGGGAAGATATGTCCGTGAATCTGACACAGAACTCGCTTCTGTCGCGATTTGGTCTAGGCCCGAGGCACCCCCACGCCCGTAGCAACGGGAGCGACAGCGCGCCCTTGCGCGCGGAGCTCTTTGGCATCAGCCAGTTGCGCAGCCACGCGCGGCGACTGGCAGAGATTCACGAAGTCCAGAGGCAACCCGGATCTGAGCGGCTGCTGGGTCGCCTTGCCCAGAACCGGGAGATCATCCGCCAGTCGCATGCCACGGTCGCAGCGGCTGTGGAACAGAGCAGCCCCATCTCGCCGGCGGCCGAATGGCTACTGGATAACTTCTATCTCATCGAAGAGCAGATTCAGATCGCGCGGGAGCATCTGCCGCGCGGTTACAGCCAGGAGTTGCCGCGGCTCACGAATGGCACTCTTGTTGGGCTGCCGCGGGTCTACGCGATCAGTCATGAACTGGTATCGCACACGGACGGCCGACTGGATCTGGAAAATCTCTCGGCATTTGTGGAGGCCTACCAGGAGAAAACGGCATTGACGATCGGCGAGTTGTGGGCGGTGCCGATCATGCTCCGCCTGACGCTGATCGAAAACTTGCGCCGAGTGTCGAAGCAGATCGCCTTCCGTCGGCACGAACGTGACCGGGCCATCCTGTGGGCCGAACGATTCCTCACGGCCGCCAAGTTCGACCGTAACGCGGTGATCACTGAGCTGGCGTCGTTTGTAAAACAGGTGGCCAGTTTCAGCATGCCGTTCCTGACGGAGTTGGTCTCCAGCCTGCACGGACAGCATCCGTCGCTGGGGCTGGTGATGACGTGGCTGGAACAGCAACTCGCCGAGCAGGGGCAGAGCATTGAGCACGTCCAGCAGGCCGAGAGCCAGGCGCAGGCGACCGAGCAGGTGTCGATCGGGCACAGTATTCAGAGCCTGCGGCTGCTGAATAGCGCCAACTGGCGTGAGTTCGTCGAAGGCCAGAGCCGGATCGAACAGACCCTGCGGCATGAGGCTTCCGGGATCTATGGACAGATGGACTTCAGTACGCGTGACCGCTATCGCCACGCGGTGGAGCGCCTGGCGCGGCGCAGCGGCAAAGCCGAGAGCGAGGTGGCCGAGCACGCAGTGCGACTGGCCGGACTGGCCCCAGCCGACGATCCGCGTCGTTCTCATGTAGGCTATTACCTCCTGGCGGGCGGTCGGCCGGCGATACGCGAGGCCGTAGGCTTTCCCGAGGGCGCTGGCGCGGGATTGGTTCGGTTCGCCACGCGTCATCGGCTAGCGAGCTACCTGGGGCTCGCGCTGATCTTGACGGTGGCGCTGGTCGTGCCGGCCGCCGATTACGCGGGCGTGCGATGGGATGCGCCGCACCGCGGCTGGTTCACGCTGGCGGTGATCCTCGCAGCTTCATTCATCGCATCGCGAGGGGCGCTGCAGATCGTCAATTGGCTCATCACGCTGCTGTTTCGGCCACGGTCCCTGCCGCGGCTGGATTATTCCAAGGGTATTCCTCTTGATCACACCACGGCGGTGGTGGTGCCGACCATGCTCAGCTCCGCCGACGGCGCGAGATTGCTCACCGGCGGCATGGAACTGCGTTATCTCGCCAATCGCGGGAAGAACCTGCTATTCGTGCTGCTGACCGATTCGCCGGATGCCGCATCCCAGACGATGCCCGAAGACCAGGCGATCCTGGCCGCAGCGCACCAGGCAATCGCGGACCTGAACCTCCGGTATGCCGACGAAGATCAGCCGCTCTTCTATCTGCTGCACCGGCCGCGGTTGTGGGATGAGTCTGAAGGCGTCTGGATGGGCCACGAGCGAAAACGCGGCAAGCTCAGTGACTTCAATCGCCTCGTGCTCGAAGGGCGTGCCGAGCCGTTTGCCGAGATCGTCGGCAGCGTGGCGCGACTGAGAGAGATTCGGTACGTCATCACGCTGGACACCGACACCCAACTGCCGCCGGAGACCGCGTGGAAGATGGTCGGTACTCTGGCGCATCCGCTGAATCGCCCGGTGGTGGACGCGGGCACGCAATGCGTTCGTGAAGGGTACGGCGTATTGCAACCGCGAGTGGCGATCAATCTCACCAGCGCGGCCCGCTCGCTATTCAGCGCCCTCTACTCCGGTGAGGTCGGCATCGACCCCTACACGCGAGAGGTATCCAACGCCTACCACGACCTGTTCGCCCGAAGCCAGTTCATCGGCAAGGGGATTTACGACGTCAAGGCGTTTGAGACGTGTGTAGGCTCGAGGTTCCCCGACAATACCATCCTCAGCCACGACCTGATTGAAGGCTGCCACGTCTCCTGCGGGTTCCTCAATGATGTTGAGGTGGTCGAGGAGCATCCATCGAGCT
>JBBQTU010000126.1:0-12428 GCA_038213005.1 Tepidisphaerales bacterium
GCCTTCGAGTTCTTTCAGCACGAAGCGACCATCCTTTCGGATGAGAATATCGTCGAAATACATCTCGCCGCCGCCGACTTCCGGCGTCTGGCGGAGCACCATATCCCAGTGGATGTCGCTGTGGTTGCCGTTGGAGGCCTCGTCGTAGCAGGCGCCGGGCGTGAGATGGATGCTGCCGGCGATCTTCTCGTCAAACAGCGTGTCCTTCATCGGCCGGGTACAGTGCGGGTTAAAGCCGATGGCAAACTCGCCGACGTAGCGTGCGCCGGCGTCGGAGTCGAGCACCTCGTTGAGCTTCTGCGTCTCGGAACTGGTGGCCTCGACGATCTTGCCGTCCCTGAAGGCCAGCCGCACATCGGTGTGGGTCACGCCGCGGTAGAGAGTCGGGCAGTTGTACTGAATGGTGCCGTTGATACTCGTCCGCACGGGTGCGGTATAGACCTCGCCGTCGGGGATGTTGCGGTGCCCGTCGCAGAGGATGGCGGGGATGTCCTTGATGCTGAATGCGAGGTCGGTGCCGGGGCTCAGCAGGCGCACGCGGTCGGTGCGCTGCATCAGGGCCTGTAGCGGCTTCATCGCGCGGCTCATCTTCGCGTAGTCCAGCGTGCAGACATTGAAGTAGAAGTCCTCGAACGCCTCGGTGCTCATCTCCGCGAGCTGCGCCATCGAAGAACTGGGCCAGCGCAGGACGACCCAGCGCGTCTTCTTCACGCGGATCTCGTGGTGCACGCGCTTCCACACGGTCGACTCATAGAGTTTCTGCCGGTCACCCGGGATGTCCGAACCCTCGGACACGTTATTGCTGCCACGGGCACCGATGTAGGCCTGCATCTTCGCCATCTGGGCGCACTCGACATCGGCGATCTGGTTCCACTGATCGGCCGTGGCGTCCATCAGCAGGGCGCGGTTGACGACCGCGCTCTTGATCAGCACATACGGCCGCCCGCCCGCCTTGTTGACCGCCCGGATCACCGCCGTGGTGAACTCCGTCGGCACATCAATTGCTTCTATCAGCAGGTTCTCGCCGCTCTGGATGGCGCAGGAATAGTTGACCAGCAAATCCGCAAGTTTAGCAACGCGAGGGTCTGTCATAGAGAGCGAGGATAACGTAGCCGCTCCGCCGGGCCAATGGAGATTTCGCCTATCCTGCCTCACCGACGACAGGCGGACCGCTTGCCGTCGTGGATCGCTCTAGCCCACTACGCATCATGGGAGGAATCTTCGCTGCCGGGCAGGGGCTTGAATCGACCCGCGATATCGGAAAAGTCGTCGCCGGCGCCACTGGTTCTCGACAGAAACAGATCGATGCCTTCCCGGATGCAATCCGAGATCGAACGGTTCATCCGTTTTGCGGTGCTCCTCAATCGGGCGAGTCTTGGCATGATGGTATCGTAGTATACTGCATCGCTCCGACGCCAACTTAAAATCGGCCCGGCCGTGATCAGGGCCAGCAGGACTTCGGTGACGATGATCAGCCCGCGGCGACGGCGAGATGGGGCATCGGTGGTCACGCCTCTTTTCTACCGCAAGTTCCCGTTGAGGCAAAGGGCTCGGGCAAAGCTATAATGCCGCCAACCCTGAGCGGGCACTCGCGAGCAGGCGGAGCAATATGATTGATATCAGCGTCCTCTATGGCCAGCTTGAGACTCCCAGCACCCCTCACCGCTATGGGCGGGCGATCACCCAGATCACCCCGCCGGAGCATCAGCGGATGGCGGTGGCCCGCAATTCCCGCGACCGCCGGCCGATCGTCGTGTGGAACCTCACCCGCACTTGCAATCTGCGCTGCGTCCACTGCTACACCGATTCAGAAGCCAAGCGTTACGGCGGCGAACTCAGCACGGCCGAGTGCAAGGCCGTGCTGGATGATCTGGCCGAGTTCAAGGTCCCCGCCGTCCTCTTCTCCGGCGGCGAGCCGTTGCTGCGCGAAGACATCTTCGAACTGGCCGCCCA
Organism: Tepidisphaerales bacterium; assembly: GCA_038213005.1. Taxonomy (GTDB): domain Bacteria; phylum Planctomycetota; class Phycisphaerae; order Tepidisphaerales; family Tepidisphaeraceae; genus JBBQTU01. Next base: position 1,954 of record JBBQTU010000126.1, read on the forward strand.
CGCACGCAGCCGCGGGCTGCACGTCGTGGCATCCACCAACGGCACTTTGATCGACCACGCGGTGGCACAGAAACTGAAAGACCTCCAATTCGCCTACGTCGGCATCAGCCTGGACTCGGCCAACCCCGCCATCCATGACAAATTCCGCGGCATGGAAGGCGCCTTTGCCCGCACGATGCAGGGCTTCCGCCACTGCGTCGAGGTCGGGCAGAAGGTCGGCTTGCGCCTGACGCTGACCAAGCAGACGTTCCAGGAACTGGACCAGATCTTTGACTTCATCGAGCGCGAGCACATCAACCGCGCTTGCTTCTATCACCTGTGCCCCTCCGGACGCGGGAAAAACCTGATGGACCTGGACCTGGCCGAGTCGCGCCAGGCGGTGGATACCATCATCACCCGCTCGAAGCTGCTGCTGGATCGCGGGCATCGCACCGAAATCCTCACCGTCGACAACCACTGCGACGGGGTCTACCTCTATCAGCGGATGCTCAAAGAGGGCAACCCGCGGGCCGCGCAGGTGCTGGACATGCTCAAGTGGAACGGCGGCGGGCGCTACTCCTCGGGCGTGGGCATCGGCAACATCGACTTCCTGGGCAACGTACACGCCGACCAGTTCTCGATGTTCCGCACCTTCGGCAACGTGCGCCAGCGCAAGTTCAGCGAAATCTGGCAGGACCTTTCCGACCCGATCATGGCCGGCCTGAAAGATCGCCTGGGCCTGATCAAGGGCCGCTGCGGCGCGTGCAAGTTCAAAGACGCCTGCGCCGGCTCGCTGCGAGCCCGGGCCGAGGTGCTCACCGGCGACCCATGGGCGGCCGACCCAGGCTGCTACCTGACCGATGAGGAAATCGCAGTAGCCCCCTAAAGCCCAAGCCGAGCCTTGCACCAAGACGCCGGCCCTTACTTGCCGCCCAGTGTACAGCGGAACTTGCCCGAGACCTTCACGATGCGCGTGGCGACGTCCGCATCGTCGGGGAAGACGAGGAATCGGCCGTCCATCTTCACCACGACCGCGCCTGCCGCCGGCTCGTCCAGATCCACCGACAACTCCAGCGTCTGGAGTTTCACCTTCTCGGCCGGGACAATGATGCCCGCCGGCGAGTCGGCCCGATCGCGATTGTCCGTGCGATAGCGGCAGGTTGCCTCGGAGATCGGTGAGGCTTCGTCCAGGTCAAACGCGAGATCGAAGTAGAGCGCGCTTGCGCCTGGCTCACCGCCGCTGTACAGGGTCCCGGTCAGATGAGGCGCCTCACCCTGCAGGACCAGCACGGCCGGCGTGAAGGTGAATTCCCGACCATCGATCGTAAGCTTGGCTGGCTCAACCTTCATCGGCAAAGTCGCGGCCGAGGCGGTGGCCGGCTGGCTGGCGGCCCCGGCCGGCGCGGACGACGCGGGAGCCGCGGGAGCCGCGGGCGGTTCATCGCGGCCACACCCGATCAGGGCCGCCAGTAGCAGGATGATGAGATAATCTCGCAGACGCATGGGCGGAAGTATACCGCTGGATGCGGGCGAGCGGGTATAACCTCGCCATGGCCAGTGCGAGGCGGAGTATTCCTGACCCTGATGCGATGCTCTGTGAGTATTGCGGGTACATCCTCACGGGCCTGCCCGAAGGCTCACGGTGCCCCGAATGCGGCAAGCCGACCGCCGACAGCATCGCGCCGGACTCGCGCCGGCTGCCCGAATGGGAACGGCATCCATCCTTCCGATCCTGGGTACGGACGCGCAATGCGGTGTGGCTGCACCCCAGCCGCTTCGCACGCGAGATGACCACTCGCACGGATGACACGCGCAGCCGGTGGTTCGCGCGCATCTCCTGGGCCATGGCGTCGATCTGGTTCTCGGTCGCCGTGTGGAACCACCTCACGTGGCTGGAACATCGCCCGATCGTCGCGCCGCAGTTGCCCAATTGGATGTTCATGGGCTACGCGCTGGTCGGGATGTTTCTGCCGCTGTGGATCTATCTTCTGCTGGCGATGACCCACCGCATGGCGGTGGGGCTCACGGTCTGGGAGGCGGGCTATCGCGGGCTGCGGCTGCCTCGCATCGCCGTCGCCCGCGGCATGCAATATCACGCCGCTCATTACGAGCCGGTGGCTCTCGCGGCGATGCTGCTGGTGGTCGGATTTCAGCTCGCACTGCGTCACCATTTGCTGGGGGCCTCGGGCGATCTGATCTACATCGGCTCTCTCAGCGGCCTGGTCATCGTGGCGGCCGGATATCTGTTCTTCACTTATTGGGCGATGATGCGGAAACTGCTGTTCGCCAATTATTGACGGAGCCAGGGCAATGGTCGGCTTTTGCACCAGTCCACTCTATATGCGCCACGACCCCGGGCTCCATCACCCGGAACGGCCCAACCGGCTGCAGGCGATCATGGCGGCCGTTCGTGAGGCGGGCTTGGTGCTCTCGCCCAACCCGCTTCCTTTTGAGGAGCTGAACTTCGGCTTTGCCGCCCGCGCCCGCGCCTGCGAGCCGCTGGTCGAACTGACGCCCCGCCCCGCCACCGTCGAGGAAGTCTGCCTGGTCCACCCGCTGCGCCATGTCCAGCGCGTCCAGCAACGATCGCAGAGCGGCGGCCTGATGGACGAGGGCGACACGCCGGTTGGCCCGGGCAGCTATGACGCGGCGATGCTCGCTGTGGGCGGTGTGCTCACCTGCTGCGACGCGGTTATCAGCGGCCAGGTGCGGCGGGCATTCGCGGCCATCCGCCCGCCCGGGCACCATGCCCACGCCAACGAATCTTCCGGCTTCTGCCTCTTCTCCAACATCGCCATCGCCGCCCGCTATCTGCAGCAGGTCCATGGCCTGGAGAGGATCGCCATCGTCGATTTCGACGTCCATCACGGCAACGGCACGCAGTCGGTCTTCCAGGCCGACCCCAGCGTCCTGTTCGTCAGCCTTCACCAGAATCCGGTTTGCCACTACCCCGGCAGTGGTTTCATCTGGGAGATCGGCGTCGGGCCGGGCAAGGGGACCACGCTCAATATCCCCCTGACGGACCGGGCCGATGACAAGGAATACCTCCAGGCGATAGACGAAAAGGTGATCCCCGCCGTCGACCGATTTCGACCTGAGGCGATCCTCGTGTCGGCCGGTTTTGACGCCCACAAGGACGACCCGCTGGCGGACATGCGCGTGACCGAGGACGGCTATGCGGCGATCACCCGCCGGCTGGTCGATCTGGCCGAGCAGCACTGCGCCGGGCGCGTGATCAGCGCCCTGGAAGGCGGCTACAACCTCATCGCCCTGGGCCGCAGCGTAGTGGCGCACCTCGAGGCGATGAAGTAGCCCCTCCAGCCGGGCGTGCCCGTTTTTCCAGGCAGATGCAAGTTGCGCGTCAGCGGGTGATTGGAGCGAATAGGGTGCTGAAAGAGGTGTCGCCCTTTCAGGGCTCATTCGAGGTGAATGGTTCTTACCCAGGGCTGCGCGAGTACGCTTACCCTGGGCTTAAGAATGCCGCCCCGTTGGGGCTAAGAAATCGCGAGACCGCCGCCCCCTTGGAGCTAAGAAATCGCGTGCACGGAGAAATGGGCACGCCCCTCCAGCCCTCCAGCAGTCGTCGCGTTGCATGGAAGCCGCTCCCTCGCGACAATCGCCTTCACCATGATTGAACTCATTCGCGAGCGCGACCGATTCGCCAAGCTGCTGGGCATCGAAATCGTCTCGGCCGGGGAGGGCAAGGCGGTGACGCGACTGGTCATCCGCGACGAGCACCTCAACGCCATGGACATGGTGCACGGCGGCGTGATCTTCTCGCTGGCCGACCTGGCCTTCGCCCTGGCCTGCAACTCGCGCGGCGTGCCGGCCGTCGGCCTGAGCACCACCATCAACTACGTCAAGGCCGGCAAGAAGGGCAACACCCTGACGGCCGACGCCAGAGAGGTCACCCTGGGCAAGAAGGTCGCCAACTACCTCATCGAAATCCGCGACGAAACCGGCGAGATACTGGCCCTGTTCCAGGGGTTGGCGTATCGCAAACAGAAGTGATGCCCTGCGCTCGTCCCCGAGCAATCGATCAAGCGTAGTGCGCGACGTCCTCGTCCGCACATGAAGACCACCCGCATCATCAGCGCGACAAACGCCCCAGCCATCCGAGCCATCACGCGACCCTAAACGTCTTGGTCTGCCTGTGCGGGCTCTGGACGCCGCGCACTACCGAGTATCTGGTGAAGCGATCAAGTCACCGCATCCTCATCAGCAGCAGCGCCTCGGCCATCAGTCCGGGGCCGAAGCCAAGGGCCAGACACGGCCCAGGTTGGGCGGATTCGCGCAGGCGATTCAGGATGCACAGAATCGTCGCCGACGAGACATTGCCGTGCTCGCTGAGAGTTTGCCGCGAGATGTCGCTGGCGCCAGGCGGCAATCCCAGCGACTCACAAACGCCGGTCAGCACCTTCGGCCCGCCGGGGTGGATCGCCCAGTTGGGGATCGAGGCGATGGTCATGCCGCGCCGGGTGAGCCACTCATCCAGCCAGCCTTTGACGTGCTGGCGGATCAGGTCGGGCACTTGCGGCGAGAGGGTCATCTCAAAACCGTGGTTGCCGATGCGCCAGGTCATGGCATCTTCGCAGTCCGGCAGCAGGAGACTGGCGCTGTCATGGAGCAGCCAGGTGCCAGGCTTGGCCGAGTCGGCCGGGCCGACGACGGCGGCAGCCGAGGCGTCGGCGAAGAGCGAATTGGCCACCAATCGCTGCGGATGCCAGCCGTAGGCGAAGTGGAGGCTGCACAACTCCACACAGCACACCAGGACGCGGGCGGATGGATTCGCCCGCACGATGTCCACCGCCGTGCCCAGGGCATTGAACGCCGCATGGCACCCCATGAACCCCACGTGCAGCCGCTTCACCGACGGCGCCAGCGCCAACCGTTTGATCAACGCGACATCCACACCCGGGGCGAAAAAGCCCGTGCATGAGACGGTGATCAGGTGAGTAATCTCTGCCGGCTCGACCGCGGCGTCAGCGAGTGCCTGGCGAGACGATGCCTCTGCCAGGTCTGGAGCATGGGCAACATACTGCGCCATCCGGTCGGCGGTCGTGGGTCCCCTGTCCTGCGGTGAACATTTCGGTTTGAAAAACGCCTGTGCCGCCGCGGACGCGTCGCCGGTTGCGCCGGTCAGCAGCACCGTCCCTCGGGTGGTTACGCCCGTCTTCTTGAAGATCACGCGAACCCACTGCGCCTGCGTCGGGTCGGCCGAGCAGCGGTCGGCCGCGATCTCGGCAGCAACGTCCTGCGGCAGGCCCGGCGGAAACACCTGGCCCATGCCCAAGAGCGCAACAGGCCGATCGCTTCTGATCACATCGCTCATTCACGAACTCCTCTTCTTCAGTTTGCCCGAGCCGCCGGGATCGCCAGCGGCGCGTTAACCACATCGGACAGTCGCCTTGCCAGTGCGGGCAGGATGCGCAGCACGCTAAATCCCATTCCCAGCGTTTGCGGCCACCGCAAGGCCCACGTCAACACCCGACAAAGCCGCATCGGCTGACCAAGCATCTCATCATGCACACTACGCCACCGTTGTGGAAGGTCTTCTTCCCACAGATCGTCGCCGCCGGGCAGCAGCCTCATGACAGCGGCGGCTGACGCGATGCCCCATTTCATCCCCTCGCCGGTAAACGGCTCCACATAGCCGCACGCATCGCCCACGGCCAGCACGCGATCCCTGCCCAGCACCCGGCGATGCCGCGTCAGCAGCGGCGTACCGTGCATCGGCGCATCCGCCAATACCGTCTCATCCCCACATTGCCGCAGGATCTGCCGAACCAGCAGAAGCGGCCCGCCGAGCGCCCGACACCTTGCCGGGTCCAGCGCCGCGGCCAGGTCGATCCGGCCATCCTCCAGCCGCACCAGCCCCACGTATCCGCCTCGCCCCGCCCGCATCACGATCGCGTCGGCGGGAATATCCATCGCATCCGGCGGCAGCAGCGCATGCACGCCCATGCGCGAACGCGCTGAGATCATCCACGCCATCTCGGGCTGCGCATCCAAGAGTCGCCCCGCCAGCCCATCACAGGCGAAGACGACTCGGGCCCGCACCGTCTGGCTTGTGCCATGCCGGCTAAGCTGGATTTCACGCCAACCATCCGTCATCAGCCCCAGACTCACCGCCGTCTGATCCAGGAATACAGCGCCATCGGCGCGCGCCTGAGCAGCCAGAGACGCATCCAGCGCCGACCGCGACACGGCCACGCCCCCATGCGGCAACGTCAGGTGCGAGGTCGCCAGATACATCTCGACCCGGCGCAGCGGCCGGGGTGCTGCCGCACGCAGCGCATCCGAGAGGCCCAATTGGGTCATCAAAGTGATCGCGGCGGGACTGAGGCAGCATCCACAAACCTTGTCGCGCGGAAAAGCCGCGCGGTCCAGCAGCAGTGTGCGTCGACCCGCCCTCGCCAGCAGGCACGCCAGAGTGGCCCCCGTCACGCCGGCACCGACCACGATGGCATCCCACGTGTCCTGCCCAGCGAGCATCGGTTGCGTGGCGCTCATGCGGCCACCTCCCTCTGCCAAACCAGTTGCATGCGCCAGGGCCAAAGCCGCCTGACTCGGGCCGACTGCAGCCCCGCCTCGCGTGCCATCGCCAGCAATTCAGCAGGCGTCCAGGCCGCCCGCACGCTCACCGGGCCATCAAAACGGACGATCGCACTGCGCGACAGCACGCGGCATCCCACCCAGGCGATCACCCACCCCAGGCGCGACCGGCGAAGGTCGGTTACCACCAGCAGATGCCGCGTCGCCCCGGCCAGGCGACTCAGCAACCGCACCACGTCGGCCCGATCCAGGTGATGAAGGAACAGCGAACAGGTGACCACATCCGCCAGCGGCAACTCCTGCTCAAAGGCGCTGCCATTGCGTGTGCGAGTAGCGAGATCGGCGATGACGCCGCGCTGTTCCGCCGCCGCCAGAGCAGTCTGGCTCTGATCCACCAGCGTCAACTCCATGCCGATCCCCCTGTCCCGCGCGGCCACCGCCACCCCGATGGGCACCTCCCCGCCTCCGCAGGCCACATCGAGCAGATGCAGCCGCGACAGCCCGCGAGCCTTGGCCATCGCGACGATTGGCTTGAGCGTGCGCCGCACCGCCGACGACGCCTGATTGATCCGCTCCAGCCCCCGCAGGGCTTCCAGATGCTCCGCCATCGCAAGCCCCGGCGCGTCCATCTGTTCAGGTTGTCGCAGTCGATGCATCACTGTAATCTTACCACCTTTGCTTGTTGGGCAAGACTCGTTTTCCTAGGCAACCTCTTGGACCGCGGTGACATGACACCGCTTTGACGAGGTGGTCGGCGTGCTTGAATCAATCAAGGCGAATGCGGATGATGCCGCGTGGAAGCTTTGCGGAGGCTGTCATGAGATATGAGTGCGAGCCATATGACTTGTGTCCCTGCGGGAGTGGGAAGAAGTACAAGTTCTGCTGCGCAGCGGCCAATAAAGGCAAGGGGCACGGGAAATACCCCGTGGGCACCGTGGCGTTTTACGGGCCGGACGACAAAACGGTGACGAAGATGGCGGCCGGCGTGCTCCTGCGTGAAGACGCGGAGCCGATCATGGAACGGTGGGTGAGTACGAACATCATGCAGGACGAGAAAATTGGTCAGGCGGTACGCCGGTTCTTTGCCAGCCATGGCGTGAAGACGGTCGTGTCGGCGGACGGTGTGTTGGGGTGTCCGCATGAAGAAGGGGAGGACTTCCCGGTCGGGGCGGACTGTCCGCTGTGCCCATTCTGGGCGGGGAAGCAGGGAAGCCCCCGCCGCGACGAGCCAGACGATGCGGGGGTTGAGATTGTTGAGCCCGACGAGGAGGAGGATGACGAGGATGAGGACGAGGTGCCGGGAAACAAGGACATTCGTGAACAACACGCGCACAGCATGGCGGCGATTGAGTCCGGCATTGCGGACATGGACGCGATTGTGGGTCCTGGCGAGATCAGTCGCCAAGGAGCGATCGAGCGGCTTCGCGGGCACCTGGTGGCAAGCCTGCGGTTGCCTTGCGAGGTCACCGGATCGGAAGACTTCCAGTGGGAGGAAGGTTACGTGATCACCGGGCTATTGGCGCAGGAGTACGCGCGGCTGAAGAAGACGCAACCGTCTTACCGAGATCGCTACGAATTGCTGGAGGTCATGCCGGACGCCCCCTCACCGTGGAAGCTCTGCGACGCGGACCTTGTGGCCAGAGCGCGGCGGATCAGTGATGGCAGAGTGTTTCTGCTGGGGTTGTCGGAGTTGGAAGCAGTGGATCGGACAACGCCGGAAGCCGAACTGCTCAGGGCCTACTCCGCGTGGTTCGGCAACGCATGGTAGGGGGTGCGGAGGGGATGGAGCGTCGGTCCTACCGCCCCACCAACACGTTTATTTGTAATATCTACAACATAGCAACGCGTTGTTTCACACTTCTATTGACATAATAACGCGTTGTTCATAATCCGATGTGTGGAACGTTCCGGCATCAACCAGATTCTGCATTGGATGGATCGGCCTGACCGCAAGCCGCTGATTCTGCGCGGGGCGCGGCAGGTGGGCAAGACCTGGTTGGTCCGGGAGGCCGCGATGCGTTCGGGGCGGCGGCTGGTTGAGCTTAATTTTGAACGGACGCCTCTGATTGAGAAGTGTTTCGCCTCGAATGATCCCGGCAAGATTCTGGCCGAGCTGTCACTGTCGCTGGGCGTGGAGATAGATCCCGGGTCGAGCCTGTTGTTTCTGGATGAGGTCCAGGCAGCGCCGGGCATGCTCTCGCGGCTGCGATGGTTTGCCGAGCAGATGCCCGAATTGCCGGTGGTGGCGGCCGGCTCGCTGCTGGATGTGAAAACGAAGCTGGATCCGGCTTCGATGCCGGTGGGTCGGGTTGAGTATCTGTATGTCGAGCCGATGAGTTTTCCTGAGTTTCTGCAGGCCTTGGGTGAGCAGCGGTTGCTGGATCATCTTAGCGCCTGGCGGGTGGGGACGGAGTTATCGCCGGCCGCCCACGAGCGGGCCAGCGACCTCTTGAGACGGTATGCGATGGTCGGCGGCATGCCGGCGATTGTGGCAACACACGCGCCCGGGGGTGCGGCCAGAAGGTGCCGTCAACTGCAGCAGGATCTGGTGACGGCCTTCCGAGACGACTTCGCCAAATACGGCGGGCGGCTGGATCCCCGCATTCTGGATCATGCCCTATTGGCGGTGGCGGCGATGCTTGGGCGCAAGTTCGTGTATGCCAGCATGGGAGATGGCATCAAACAGCATCAGGGGAAAGCCGCGATCGAATTGCTTGCGCAGGCGAGAGTGTGTCATCTGGTGGCTTATTCGACCGCCAATGGCATACCACTGGGCGGAGAGGTCAAAGACACGTTTCGCAAGGTGATGCTTCTGGATGTTGGCCTGCTGCAGGCATTGCTGGGGACGCCCGCTGCGGTCACCTTTCCGTCATGGGATGGTTTCGCCGACTCGGTGCGCGCTCAGATTGCCGATCAACTTGTCGGGCAACAACTTCGGATTGCTCTTGGCGAAGAGGTCGGCGAGCCCCGGCTGTTCTACTGGCAACGGGAAGGTGGCCGGCTGGGCGAAATAGACTATCTGATTCAGGCCGCGGGGCGGATTGTGCCGATCAAACTGAATGCTGGCGCGGCCGGCGCGATGAAGAGCCTGCACCAGTTCATGTTTGACAAGCATCTCGATCTGGCGGTTCGGGTGGACAGCAATCCGCCGTCACTGCAGCAGATGGATGTGCGGACGACGCAAAGCGACAGCGTGCAGTACAGGCTATTGAATCTGCCACATTATCTGGTCTGGAATGTGGCACAATTGGTCAATCAGGTGGCTCCGGTTCCGTAGCATGCAAAGCTGCGGCCAGTCCGTATAATCCCCCCCACGAAAGGGATGGTGCCATGGACGTATTGATGGTCGGAATTTCGGGCATGCGCGGAACAATCGGCGGAACCCTCACCCCGCCGGTGATTAACCAGATGGCGTCGGCGCTGGCGACCTGGTTGAAGCAAAATGAAAAGCCGGCCAACGGCACCCATTTCCGTGTCGTTCTCGGACGCGACTCCCGCCCCAGCGGCCCCTGGGTGCGCGATGCGGCCGTAGCGGCCCTCACCGCCAGCGGCATCGAAGTCATCGACCTCGACGTTGTCAGCACGCCCGGCGTTGCGATGATGGTCAAATACCTGTCGGCCGACGCCGGGGCGATCATCACCGCCTCGCACAACCCCATCCAGTGGAACGGCATCAAGTTCATCAACCGCCGCTGCGTGGCCCCCCCGCCCGCGATGGCCCAGCAGATCATCGACCTCTATAACGCAAAAACCACTAGTTACGTCCCCGTCCAGGAGATCAAGGCCCCGCAGAACAACAGCGAGACCCACGCCCTGCACGTCAAGAAGGTGCTGGATTACGTGGACGTGCTGGGCATCTCCTCCAAACGATACAAGGTCGTGCTCGACTCCATCAACGGCGCCGGCTGCGTTTCAGGACACACAGTGCTGTCGCGGCTCGG
>JBBQTU010000127.1:0-12387 GCA_038213005.1 Tepidisphaerales bacterium
CGAAGTCCATCAACATGGGTGGCATGCTCAGGCCGGTACTCCGGAATGAGCATGGGGCGGACATCATGGCCATCTCGGAGTACCGATCTGGCCATGGCACCCCGATTTTAAGTTGGCATCAGTGCGACGCAGTACACTAGCGTCATCTTCTGGCTTGTGCCAATTCCGCTTGCGGACTGACTACATGCGGGCTGGCCGTCCTCCGGCTGTACCGGACACTATCTTTGCACCTGCGGCGCTGTCCATACATGGTATGATGACTGCATTGCGGCGGCCGCCATTGCGACTGCCATGATCTGATGGGAAGGTGCTTCATGAATCGGATTCTGCTGGGATTGCTGTTTACCTCCAGCCTCGCATGGGGCGACACCCTTATTCTCAACGATGGGCGGCGGCTGGAAGGGGATCTGAAACGTGAGGGCGACAACTGGATCCTCAAGGATGCCAAGGGTCAGACTTCGCAGGTGGCCGCCAGTGACGTGAAATCCATCGAAGTCGGGAAGCGCACCAGTGACGCCGACGCGGCGAAGCAGAAATTCGCGTTCATCCGCCGGTTTGCCGACACGCAGAGCGAGCCGGCGGTTGTCGTCGCGAAGTACGATGAGTTTGTCGCGCAGTATCCCGACTCGCCGCAGGTGGCCGACGCGCGGGCGGATGTGGTGATCTGGCGGCAGCGGCTGGACCAGCGCATGACCCACGTGGGTGGCAAATGGTTCAATCCCGTCGAACTCGCGGCCTGGGATGAGCAGGCGACCGAGCGCCTGGAGCAGGCGAGAGGGCTGGTGAAGGACGGGCGGTTGAAGGAGGCCATGCAACGGGTCGATCCGGTTCTGGCGGACGATCCCGCGAGCGCCGGGGCGCTCTATCTCAAGGGCGTTGTCCTTTACCGGCAGGACCAGTTGATGCCTGCGCGCAAGTGTTTTGAGGCAGTGGCGGCAGCCGTTGCAGATCACGGGCCTACGCTGAACAACCTGGCCGTGATCCTGTGGAAGCAGAAACAGCAGGTGACGGCGATGGGTTTCCTGGACCGTGCGATGATCGTGCTGCCGGCCAACCAGCGGATCTTGGATAACGTCGCGGAGGTGCTCAACGACGTGCCCAAGGAGGCGAAGAACTCGCCTGTCACCAGGCGGCTGGCCGCGAAATTCGACGAGCAGGAACCGAAGGTCGAGCAGGCGCTGCTCGCCAGCGGCTGGTATCGCTGGGGCAGCACATGGGTGAGCAAGGAGCAGTATGCCCAGCTCCGTGAGGTTGAGAAGCAGGTGCGTGGCCAGCTCGACCAGTTGGCCAGGGACTATGACGCCTCCGAGGCGGTGATCCAGCAGATGACTGACGACATCGCCGCCAACCAGCGAACAATGAACCGGATCGAATCCGACAGCATCGGACGCGATGCGCAAGGGAACCTTGTGCGTATGCCATATCCGAACACCTACTACGACCTGCGCGGCGATATCAATCGACTCACCAACCGCCGCCGCACGGAGATCGAGCGGCTGGATTCGTTGCGTCAGCAGGCCGATAAGGTGCGCGGTCAGCTTTCGGTGGCCCCGTACAACGGCGTGCTTCGCATCATGGAACAGGATGCCATGCCGCTGGTGCTGCGGTCGGTTGGCAAGGCCAATTCGCCGACACCGGCACCAGCGCCGGCGTCGCGTCCAGCCTCATCGGCGGTCCAACCGTAGCGTGGTGTTTCGCCAAGGCGCTACCGCAGTTGCGCTCGCGAATCGGTGAACTCATTGGCCAGGATTGTACCGCACGGGCGTATCCCGCAAGTCAACGGACTCCGTTGATTGGCGGCCGCAGAGCACGTCTGCTAGATTATCGTCCATGATTAAAGGTCTCGCACACGTTTGTATCGGTTGCACCGATCTGGCCGCGGTTGAGCGGTTCTACTGCCAGTGTCTGGGCTTCACCAAACGCTTCGAGTTCGTCAAGGGCGAGAAGGTGATCGGCTTCTACCTGCAGGTCGTCCCGAACGTGTACCTGGAGTTCTTCGTGGCGGATTCCGTGCCGCCCGCGGGCAGCCCGATTCGGCATATCTGCCTGGAGACCGACGACATCGACGACGTGATCGCCCGGCTCAAGGCACACGGGTACAAGGTTGGCCAGAAGACCGTGGGTGCGGACCACAGTCCTCAAGTCTGGGCGAGCGACGCCCCAGACGGCGTCGCCATCGAGTTTCATCAATACACGCCGGAGAGTTGCCAGACCACCGGCAAGCCTTGCGAAGTGAACTGGTAATCGTTTTGATCGTCAGCACGCAGACAGGAAACCCAAACGGGAATGGAGTGACATGGCCAGCAACCAAACCGGTATCGACCAGATTCTCACACGTTGGCGCGAAGAGATTAAGAAGAAGCAGCGCCGCATCATCTCGTTCGACGAGACGGTGGACATCAAGGTCAAGTCGCTCAAGCGCTGGATCTGCGCCCAGACGGCGCCGGTCACGGGCTGGGAGTTTCGCGAGTTTCGCTACACCCGCCATCGCGAGCGGGTGTATGGCAGCCAGGACTGGCGGCCGATCGCTGTCGGGCAGACCTGGGGCGGCCCGGATGTCAGTGCCGAGTTTCGCTGCACGGCCCGTATTCCCAAGGAGTTTGCGGGGCAGAAGGTTGTCCTGAAGATTTACTTTGGCGGCGACGGACTGCTCTACCTGGATGGCCGGCCGTATCACGGGCTGGATCCGTTCCGCGACACGGTTCCTCTGACAGACTGCGCCACCGGGCAGGAGACGTACAATCTCACGGCCGAGGCTTATATCTTCTGGCATTTCGGCGAGTCGGAAGTGAAGACGCTGGAGTGCTCGCACCTGGCGGTGCTGGACCAGGAGATGCACGACACGTACTGGGATTTCCAGGCGGCGCTGAATGTGATGGTCGTGCCCAACCAGGACCCGCAACTGGTGGCGTTCCTCGAAGCGGGAATGGCACAGGCGATTGCCCCGATTGACCAGAATGAGACATCGCCCGAGCGATTCCGCGCCAATGCCAGGCAGGCGCGAGCGATTCTGCGAAAGACGATCTACGAGAGCGACCGGTTCAAGTCGCCGGGCCTGATCCATCTGTGCGGCAACTCGCACCTGGACGTGGTGTTTTTGTGGACGCACGCTGAGTTTGTGCGAAAACTGGGGCGGACCCATGCGTCGACCCTTCGCCTGATGGAGCAGTATCCGCAGTACATCTTCTCGCAGAGCCAGCCACTGATGTATGAGGAGATGAAGAAGCTCTACCCGACGATGTACAAAGAAGTCCAGGAGCGGGTGAAGCAGGGGCGGTGGGAGATCATCGGGTCATTCTGGGTGGAGCCCGACTGCAACCTGGTTTCCGGCGAGTCTTTTGTTCGCCAGATCCTGCATGGTGTTCGCTTCATCGAGCAGGAGTTTGGCGTCACGCCGCGCACCTGCTGGTGCCCGGACGTTTTCGGCAACGCATGGACGATGCCGCAGATCCTGGTGCGCTCGGGGCTGAAGTATTTTGTCACGCACAAGATGGTGGTCTGGAACGACACCAACCCATGGACCAAGAGCACGTTCTGGTGGCAGAGCCCCGACGGGTCGCGGGTGCTGTCGCTGGTGCCGCCGACGCACTTCATTGGCACGATCGAGCCGGATCACATGGCCAAGCACTGGGCCGGCTTTGCCGATAAGGGAACGATCGGCGAGAGCCTTTACAACTACGGCTGGGGCGACGGCGGGGGCGGCCCGGACGTCGAGATGCTGGAATATCTCAAGCGATATCAGGACTTCCCCGGCGTGACAGCGGCCCGGCCCAACACGATCGAGGGCGCGCTGGACAGCATCGCACAGAAGGCGCTCAAGACGGATCTGCCGGTGGTGAACGATGAACTGTATCTGGAAGAGCATCGTGGCGTGCATACGACCAAGGCGAAGTTGAAGAAGCTCAACCGCCGCTGCGAACGGCTCTATCGCCAGGCCGAGTTGTGGGCGAGCCTGGTGCCGGGCGAATACCCCCAAGCCGCGCTGAATGCCGGCTGGAAGGAAGTGCTCAACAACCAGTTCCATGACTCGCTGCCGGGATCGCACATTCCGCCGGTCTATCTCGACCTGCTGGAGGCTTACGATCGTGCGCTGTCGACCGGCCAGCAGGTCTTGACGACTGCGATCGGCCAGATCGCGGCGCAAGTGGATACGCGGGGCGATGGCCAAGCGGTCCTGGTGTTTAGCGCCCTGGCGCAGACGCGGCAGAGCGTTGTCTCGCTCGAGCACTCACAGGCCGACGTCCATGTGGTGGATGCGGCGGGGCGGGAGATGCCGCATCAGTTCATCACGCACTTCGAGACGGGCAAGTCGATGCTGCTGTTCCACGCAGACGGTCTGCCGGCGGTAGGGTACAAGCTCTACCGCATCCGCAAGGGCAAGGGCGCGGCGTCGCAGACCCCGGTGGCGGTGACGGCCACCTCGCTGGAGAACCAGTACGTCAAAGTGGAGATCGATGCGCAGGGACAAGTTACATCGCTGTTTGACAAGACCAGTGGCCGGGAGTGCATCGACCCGTCGCTCAAGGGCAATGTGCTCAAGCTGTACGAGGATGTGCCGGGCAAGTACGAAGCCTGGGACATCGCCCCTACCTATACCAATGTCGAGTTCGACCTCGGCCCGGCCAAGGTCGAGGTTGTGGAGAACGGCCCGATGCGGTCGGCGATCCTGGTCTCGCGGCAGTTCCGCAATTCGCGGATGACGCAGCGGATCGTGCTCGCCCGCGGCGCCAGGCGGGTTGAGTTCCAGACGTGGGTGGACTGGAAGGAGCAGCAGAAGCTTCTGAAGGTGCGTTTCAATACCACGATCACCACGCGGCAGGCGACTTACGACATCGCCTACGGCAGCATCGAGCGCAGCACCTACCGCAACAACTCGTTTGATGCGGCGAAGTTTGAGGTGCCGGCGCATCAATGGATGGACATTTCACAGGCCGACTATGGGTTGAGCCTGCTCAATGACTGCAAGTATGGTCACGAGGCATTCGGCAAGATGATCGCGCTGACGCTGCTTCGCGGGCCGATGAACCCGGACCCGACATCGGATCAGGAAGAGCACTGGTTCACGTATGCCCTGTATCCCCACGCACAGTCGTGGCGCGAGGGAGCGACCATCGAGCAGGCCCTGGACCTGAACGACCCGGCCATCGCTGTGATGGTGGATGGCCATGGCGGCACCCTGCCGGGCGAGCACTCGTTTGTGCGGCTCAACAGTGCTCGTGTGACTTTGGAGGCTCTGAAAAAGTCCGAAGACGGCGACGCGCGGATCGTCCGCGTTGTCGAACGGCACGGGGCGCAGGAAGACGTGGAGATCCGCTTCGAGGGCGGCGTCACGTCGGCGAGCGAATGCAACCTTCTGGAACGTGAAGACTCGACGGTCGAATCGGACGGCAAGGCCATCCGATTCACGATCCGGCCTTACGAGATTCGCACGTTCAAGGTGGGCCTGAAGGCGCGTTAGAAGCCGCGAGAAACCAGGACGCGTGTTACGGCCGGCAGCTCCGCCCATGAGGCGGAGTTGCCGGCCGGTTTATTGGTCGAGTTCGAGCAGGCCACGTTCTCGTTTGGCGGCGATGATGCGGCTCTTGAGGATCTCAAAGAGCCGGCGAGCCCCGGGAATGGAACTGAGCAGCAGGCGTGGATTGGATTTGTCGTCCGAGACCAGTTCGATGGTGCCGACTCCTACGAGCCGCTGAATGAGCCCCTGGCGAAACACGATGTCGTCGATGTGCCAGAGTTCCACGCTGTCGATGCGGGTGCTGAGGATGCCGCGCTCAAAGTCGACGCGATAGTTGGTGACTTTGTAGCGCGTGGTCTTGTGCCGCACCCACACGCACAGGGGTGCCGCCAGGGCGACGAGTACCAGGATCAGGTAGATATACCACGGCAGGCCGCCGTCGCTGTCCTTCCTTGCGATTGCAGCGACGATCGGAACAGCCACGGCCAGTGCAACGACCAAGCCAGCCCAGAGGAATGCCGATAGACGTCCCCAGAGGCTGATGGGGCCGTCGAAGTAGACCTCTTCGATCATCTCGCCCTGGCGGGATGCGCGGGTGGGAGCGCCGGCGGGCGGCACTGGAGACGGAGTGGGGGTTGAAGCGGGGTCCGGTGTCGGCTGAGCCATAGCGTTTCCTCCTTCAGACGGGGTGTCTCTGCGGCTATTCGATTCTGGCGACGACCATCGTAATGTCGTCGGTCGGTTCACGCAGGCCGCAGAAGCGGCGGATTTCCCAAAGAATATTGCTGGCGATGTCACCTGCGGTCTTGCCTTCGCGTTTGAACGCCTCGATCAGCCGGTGCCGGCCGAAGGTTTCGTTGTTGAAGTTCATCGCGTCGGCCACACCGTCGGTGTACAGCAGCAACACATCGCCGCTGTGCAACTCGATGAGCGATTGTGAGAATTCCTCCTCCTCGCTCACACCCAGGACCATGTTGCCGCCGGGCAGTTCTGTGACCTGGCCTTTTCGCAGCAGCAGGCCCGGCGGATGGCCGGCGTTGCAGTAGGTGAATCGCTTGCTGGAGATGTTGATGACACCGTAGATGAGCGTGACGAATTCCGATGGTTCGGTGTCGCGGCAGAGCATGCCGTTGACCCGGTGGATGATCTCGTAGAGATAGTAAAGATTGTCCACCTGCGCTCGCAGCGCCGCCCGGACGGACGCCATGATCAGCGAAGCCGGAACGCCCTTGCCGGCAACGTCAGCGACGACCAAGCCAAGGTTGTTATCCGGCAGGGGGATGAAATCCAGGAAGTCGCCTCCCAGTTCGAAGCAGGGGACATACACGCTGGCCAGGTCCACGCCGGGGATGATCGGGGCCTTCTGGGGCACCATGCGTTTCTGTACGTCGGCCGCCATCTGCACCTGTTTTTCCAGGCGTTCGGCCTCGATGGATTCGACCAGCAGTCGCGCGTTTTCGATAGCCGCCGCAGCCTGGGCGGCCACCGCTTTAAGCAGGTCGATGCGGAGTTGGCTGAAATGTTGTTCTACGCTGGTATAGACGCGCAGGGCGCCGATAGGCTTGCCCTTATACCGCATCCCCGCCACCAGCATCGAGGCGATGCCTTCCAGTTGCGACTCACTGGGGTAGAGCACTCGCGGGTCGGTTGCCATGTTGCCAACGTAGGCGAAACCGGTGGGGCCCAGCGCTTCGCGGTCAATCTCGGCCGAACTGAGACGGATCGGTCCCTTGTCCAGGTACGACTGCGAGAGGTTGTAGACGGCCTTGATCACCAGTTCATCGCGGCCGGGCTCGATCAGGCGGATGGACGCCGCCTTGACGTTCATGATGTGTGCCACCAACTCGACGGTGCGATTCAGCAGCACGGTCAGGTCTCGCGACTCGGCCATGAGCGTGGAAACCTGGTAGACTGCCGTCAGCTCATTGATGCGCTGGCGCAACTGGTATTCCTGGAAGCAGAGCCGCGCCACGGCGTTGGCCAGCAGGAATAGAAACTGGATGCTGGCCGGCTTGGTCTTGGACTGCCGCTGGAGCTGAGAGATCGCCGCCTTGAGTTGCCGCGCGTCGATCTGGAACTTGTCAGCGAGGGTCGCCAGACGGGCTTCGTCGTAAGCGATGCCGCCGGCACCGGCCATGCGGATGGTGCCCAGCCGCTGGTTGTTGACGATGATCGGGGCGACGTATTCGCGGCCCTCGCGCGTGGGGCCGGGCTGGCTCTCTTCGGCTTCTTCGATCGCCTGCTGCCGGCGCAGAAACTCGCTGGTGGGCTGCGGCTGAGTCAGGCGGTTGCCGTCGGCGTCGGTGATGGTGACCTTGACGTTCGTGACCGACGCGAAGCTGTCCTGGATCTCCTGAAGGGTGGGCAGATCCATGAAGTCGGTGAGGCGAAGATTGTCCTGCTCGATGTCGGCCATCCGTTGCGCTCCAATGCGTTGCGCCGCCACTGCGGCCTGCCCAGTTCCATGGGCATCGGCAGGTGATTGTAAACGCACCGGATGGGCGTGCAATGGCGGCGGACTTGCCTCTGGCGGGTTTCTGGCCTTCAATGATGTATGAAAAGCCATGGTGCGACAACGCTATTGCTCCTGGCGCCCTTGGTGGGCTGTGATCGTGCGGCCCCCGCTCAGGAACGTTCGGAACCCCCAACCACACGGCCAGCCATGAATAAAATAGATCCCTTACCGACGAGCGACGCGCAGTGGAAAAAACTGCTTACCCCCGAGCAATATCGTGTGCTGCGGCGCGCGGGCACCGAGCGGGCTTTCACCGGCGAATACACCGACAAGACCGATGCGGGGACATATTACTGCGCGGCCTGTGGGCAGGAACTGTTCTCCAGCAAGACCAAGTTCCACTCCGGGTGCGGCTGGCCGGCTTTCTATGCCTCACTGGCCGGAGACAAGGTGAAACTGCGTGAGGACCACTCATTGGGCATGATGCGCACCGAAGTGCTGTGCGCCCGCTGCGGCAGTCATCTCGGGCACCTGTTCGCCCAAGAAACCCGTATTGATGAGAACGGCAAAAAGGTGCCCACCGACAGGTTCTGCATCAATTCCGTGTCGCTCAAGTTTGTCCCAGACCCGCCCACGACCAAGCCTGATTAGCCCCGGCACATCAATAACTGGCAGAAATGGCTCGATGATCTGTTCTTATTCTTCCCCCTGGCGGAGGTTGGAAGGAGGTTGGCCTTTCGGAGCCGGACGGTTGTTGATATACCGGTCCTTAGTGGTCACCGGCGCAAATACAGTGACGCACGCGGGCCTTCTGTCCCCTCCCCCCTGGCGGAGGGTTAGGGAGGGGGTTTCTGCCTTCCGCGCTTGCCCCGCGTCGCGTGCAAATACGTCGCCGAACTTACGCCACGAACCACTTCGGCCCTGGATCAGTTGAACCACGAGCGCTACTCGCGATTGCCCTGGGGTGCGGATGACCGCCGGAATATCCTGATCGGGCCTTGATAAAGGGTCTGTATCGGAGGCCGGCAGTGCCAGCGTCACTGAGCCCGCTCAGGGTCCGATCAACTGGCTGGCCACTGCGACGAAGCGGTTTCGCGCCTCGTAGAGAGCGGAATCCAGGAATTGCTGTTCATCGGCGGCGAGGTTGCCCTTGGTCTTCTGTTCCAGGATGGTGAGCTGGTCGATCTGGTATCGGGCCATGTCGAGGTTCATCATCGGCTGGCCGCCGCGTCCGGCCAGGTCGCCCAGAAAATAGAGGGTCTGGGTGAGCATGGACTGGGCGATGGCGGCGAAGGAAGCGGTGGGGATCTCGCCTGCGGCCGCAGTGCGTCGGCCGGCGGGGGTCGCCTGTTCCGTTGCCGTGGGGGCGGGCGTGACTTCAGCGGTCGCAGTCGCCTGCTCCTGCTCGGCGAGTCGCTTCTTCTCTTCCTGTGCCTGCCGCTTCCAGTCGTCGTCAACCGAGAGGATGATCTTCTGGTCTGCCATTGTGTGCTACCTTCTTATAATCAGGATACCGGCCCGGTGGCCTGTTGATCCATGAGATTCTATAGAAGCCGTCGGGAATGGGTAGGGGCGTCCAGAAAAATCGTTGGCCGGGTCATTTGTGGGAGATGGACGAGGGGGCATCGCGCCCGTTGACTATGTACGGGTGGTCGCGCGATAGGCCAACTCACCGCTCCTGTAGCGGCGGGTTGTTTGGGCCGTCATGCGTATAGGTGAACCAGTCGAAGTCGGCGACACCACCTTCTGCTTGCGCGTTGAAACTGTAGAGGCCGAGGCGCGAACCTTTCCAACTGTGGCTCTGCAGTGCGCAGCTACTGCCAAGCGGGGTGAAGGTTGTGTTGTCCACGCTGAACGAAAACAGGGTCAGACCGTCGAGATCGAGTTCCACTGCGAGATAGACGTGATCGCAGTTGAGGATCGGCCCGCTGGATTGATACCCACTGTTGGAAACGACCACGCGTCGCCGGCCGGCTTCGCCGAAGATATACAGCCAGTGCGGGGCGCCGCCCATAAGGCACAGCCCGGCTTCCTGGCCGTCCACGATGCCCCGGATATCCAGTTTGCAGACCGCGCGGCCGGTACGGCCCATGATCTTCTGGGTGAGCGTGTTGGGAGCCTGCCAGAAACTGGGCGCGTGCGAGGCCTGCAGGCGCAACCACCCTGGTCGGGCGCTCAGCGACCATCGACGGTCTTGCGGATTGTGGTTCCATGCCCACTGCAGGCCAAGTGCCGCCGAGTCAAAGCCGTCGGATGTCGCAGGGGTGCAGGCCGAGGATTTATATCGCACACGGGGTGCTGCAAAGCTTTTTACCGGTTCGCCCGGGCCGTTGTCGACCGGGTTGACGCCCATCACCGGCCAGTCATCCACCCATCGAACGGGCTCCAGGTGGCAGACGCGGCCAATCGATCCCGCATCCTGAAAATGCATGAACCACGATTCGCCATTATCAAGCTCGACCAGGGCGCCCTGATGCGGACCGTTGACGGTGGTGTGGCCCTGCCACAAGACGACCCGCCGCTCGTATGGCCCATAGATATTTCGGCTGCGCAGCGCCGTCTGCCACCCGGTGGCGACGCCGCCCTCGGGGATCAGCAGATAGTACCAGCCGCTGCGTTTGTATATTTTCGTGCCTTCGGCGACCGGACCGTTGTAGACCGTGACGCCGTCGTCGAGCAGTTGCGTGCCGTCAGGAGACATCTTGTGGAGGATGATGGGGCCAGCGCCATACAGGCTGTGCCCGAGATAGGCTTTGCCGTCATCATCCCAGAACGGACAGGGGTCTTCCCAGTGAAAGACCCGCTTCACCTCATGCAGCGGCGCCCAGGGGCCGGCAGGGTTTGTGGCTGAGGTCATATAGAGCCCCTCGTCGGGGGTGCAGAAATAGACCCAGAACCGGTTGTTGTGATACTTAATGGCCGGAGCCCATGACCCTCCACCATAGCGCCCGCAGGTGTCGTACGCGGGATCGATCGTCAACCGGTCATAGATTCGCCCGATGATCGTCCAGTTGACCAGATCCCTGGAATGCAGCACTGGCATACCCATGAAATGGAATTCAGAGGCGATCATGTAGAAGTCATCATCGACGCGGACGATGTCCGGATCAGAATAGTCGGCGTTGAGCACCGGGTTGACATAGCTGCCGTTGCCCTGGTCACCCCATCGGGGCGGCATTGCCGGGGTGGAGTTCATGAGATTCCTCGTGAGTAGAAGACTTTGGAAATCGGAAAGGCAGTGGCGTCACTCTTTCTCGTTCCGACATTCCAGAGCATCGGAGTGTATTACACCTCGCGACACGATGGGAGGGGGCGTGGGCGTTTTTATGGGCGTCCGGGGGATCTGATAAAGATGGCATGTCCGATTTACGCACAGCCAACGTGCGTTCGCGGGAACATCACGCCGCGCGGGTGGAAATATCCGCGCGAAAGAATATCCGCGCGGCGCATTGCAGGATGGCAAGATAAACCGGACAATATAAACTGCGTCCTGCTTTCCATCCGTCTTAGTGGCCGGGCCGCGACAATCAAGGTCGCAGCGTCCCGACAATCCGGGCAAGCACGAAATACGAAGCACGAAATACGAAACAACACGGTAACGGAGGAAACTGGAAGGAGCAAACGCGGAGCGGCACGGACATGGGGCACGTCACCCGATTTTCGGGCACGCGATTTCTTAGCCCCAACGGGGCGGCATTCTTGAGCCCAGGGTAAGCGTACTCGCGCAGCCCTGGGTAAGAAACATTCACCCCGAATGAGCCCTGACAGGGCGACACATCTTTCAGCACCCTATTCGCTCCAACCACCCGCTGACGCGCAACTTGCATCTGCCCGAAAAAACGGGCACGCCCCACGCCATCTGGAGCGCCAATATCGTTTCTTGGGCGCAGGACACCTCCGGCGGGGGATCTTTGGAGTGCGGTAAGCTTCTTACCGCTTTCCCGAGGCGAGCTTCTCGCCGGGAGGGCCGTGCAGCGGAGTAGAACATGATTAGTCACCAACTGCGTCCCACAAGAGACAGGAAAGGGGGACACTGGACAAATGACGGCGGCGTGGGGTATCCTGCTGGCCATGCCAAGACAACCTCGCAGAGCCCAAGGCGGCATGGTCTTTCATGCCATGAACCGTGGCAATTGCCGCATGCCCATCTTTGAGAAGGACCGTGACTATCTGGCGTTTCTGAAACTCATGGAACAAGGCCGACAGCGCGCGGGCATGCGAGAGACAGGAAAGGGGGACACTGGACAAATGACGGCGGCGTGGGGTATCCTGCTGGCCATGCCAAGACAACCTCGCAGAGCCCAAGGCGGCATGGTCTTTCATGCCATGAACCGTGGCAATTGCCGCATGCTGTCAACGCCGAGTTGAAACTGTAGCTATTCAGCCGCTGTGAAGATGCGGTCTTCTGCCTGTGGATCTTCTTCAAACAGTTCACTGAATCGTCTTCTTCTACTTCAGGGTCTTCTTCCAGGTTGGT
>JBBQTU010000128.1:0-12383 GCA_038213005.1 Tepidisphaerales bacterium
TCCTAGTCTCCAGTGACCTGGACTGGATGCCGGGCAACTACTGCAATCGCCACGCCTATTTCGTTTTCAAACGATCCCCCGTCGCCATGCTCGCCTTGCGCACGGCATATAAACCTGGCGTGATCGCCCGAGAGATTAGGAACTGGGCTGCCACGCACGCGGTTGGCGGGAAGGTCATTTGCTCTAAAGCCGGATATACAGGCGAGCTGTTGATCTTCGACCGCACGGGCAACCAGGTCTTCAAGCGGACGTATGACCGGCCCGTTGGATTCTGGCAGTTTATTTCCAATCTGGATTGCGACGCCATGACGTTCTGGGGCAATCCTCCTGGGGCCAAACTTCGAACGTTCCTGGCCGAAGAGCGATGCAAGAACATCCAATCCGTGATTGATCTGGGTCGGATGGGATTCACCGCCGAACGCAGCGACCGGGAATTCGGCGTCTACGAGGAGATCCTTCGCCGGGACCCGGGCTTTGCCGAAGTGCGCTTCTGGCTGGCCAATCAACGCTGGTGGCGGGATTCCAGACGTGACGAATTTGAACTGGACAAGAACAAGAGTCTGGCCAGTCATCTGACCATCACGGGCCTGCTTGATGTGATGCCGGAGAATTGTCCAGATGTCTCCCTTCGTGCGGAGTTCCCGAAATGGTTGGCACATGCCGAGCAACTGGTCGGCCTGGACCATCCCATGATGCTGACAATTCGCCTTGAGTTGGCGAGAACCAGCAACCAATACGATGGCGCACTGCTGGAGCGGGCGTTGCAGGCATGTCGGCGCTATCCCAATGAGTATCGCCTTCTGGGAGCGGTTGCCAACTGTCTGAGCCAAGGCAGGGCATGGCCCATCAATGTGGATATGGCGATCAGTCTGCGCCTGGCTCAGGAGGCTAGTCCTTTCGCGCCCGGACAGGGAAAAGGAAACTGCACCGCGAGCTTGGCTGGCCATTTCCTGGAATTGGGCCGGCCAGACCTGACGGCCGCCAGTCTCTTGCACGGGCCGGGCCATGAGGACATCAGTGAATATGCATACTTAGTGGAAGCATTGGCCCAGTGCGGGCAATATACCCAAGCCGCCGAACTGGCGGCCAGGATGCCTCCTCAACCCGACATGGAAAAGGTCAACCGACGGTCAAGTTTGTGCTGGGGTGTGTTTGCCGCGGCGATGTCTGGCAACCGTCCAGTGCTGGACGGACTGCTGGGAAAATGCCGCAAGGAGTTTGCCGATGTGCCTGGCTTGCTGGGCGCGTTGCATTCCGTCGCTGATCATTGGGACGGCAAAACTGTCAATATTTCAGAACTGATCGCGAAGATGAGGGCCGAGGGACATGCGACCGATCCCGCCGTTGTCGCCTTGCTTCTGCTCGGTCAGATCGATTTGATGCAAGGAAACGATGAACTCCATGATATGCTTCTGCAGCAATTGTGGGCTTCGCCACGGGTAAGACCACTCTGGCAACTTGCCGGGGCGTATGGCCAGCGGTCATCTTCGTTTCTGGATCTGGG
Source organism: Tepidisphaerales bacterium (assembly GCA_038213005.1). GTDB lineage: Bacteria > Planctomycetota > Phycisphaerae > Tepidisphaerales > Tepidisphaeraceae > JBBQTU01. The sequence goes on from JBBQTU010000128.1 coordinate 1,505, forward strand.
GTTTTACGAGGCCGTGCAGTGGTTGTACCCACACGATCCCTGGGCTCAATCGTTTAGCCTGCCAGATGACCTTCATAAACCGGTTGCCATCCCGATCGAGTCGATCAGAGACAGTTTGATGGCAATGCCAACCGATCGCTACCCACATGTGGACCAACCGACCCAAGCGCAGCTCAAGGGTGCGGTGTTGCCGGGGTGGACCCTTGCCGCCATCGTTCGCAATGCCATAGAGCAGGGGCAGCGTAAGTTGGCGACGGAGGTCCTGTTGCGCTACAACGCTCAGTCCCAAATCGCAGGCGGGTACAGCTTGTCGGTATTGAGCGCTCATTTGCTTCATCTGGACGATGCGATACCCACTACGAACGCGGTTAAGGGGACAGTGAAAGAGACGCACTGATCCAAACGTAACTGTTGGCCCTTATTGGCTTAGAAAGTGCGGTCATCTATGGTGGCGGCCGGGGCGGTGCGGTAGGTAACTCCGTGTCGGAATTGCGTGGAGGGATTCCGAGGAGGACCGGATAACGGGACATGTTTCAAACCGTCAATCCCCTCCCGCATCGGCCAGACCCAAGCCCGGCGAGTCTCGCACGTTGCGATGCCCCCAAGTCCCAGTTCGAACATTCGCCATTCGGATTTCACTCGCCATTCTAATTTTTGCCATTCTGCATTATCCCCGGCTCATGTCTGGTTCTGCCGCGTGACGAAGAAGATGCGTTCAACCACGGATTGCGCGGATGTCGCGGATCAATGATATGCCTTGTCGTATCCGTGCCATCCGCGAAAGTCGTGGTCAATCTGTTCTTCTGTTTCCCGATGATAAGGACCCGAAACCGCCTCCTACTTGGGCTGCGTCGCCGGTTCGCGTTTGCCCGTACCCGCCAGGAAGCGCAGTTCGCGCGTCCCCGTTACGTAATAGACGCCGCCCCTGATGGCGGTGAGGTCGACAATGCCCGACGGCTCGCTGAACTCATAGATCTGTTCAAGTCGCCCGCTCTCGCCTTCCTTGCCCTGGGCGCGACTGAATGCCAGCGCACGCAGTTTCGTCGCCGGCCCTTCTGGAACATTCGCGCGAGCCACCGGCAACCCCGGCCGGGCGGCCGGCGCCGGAGCCCGCGGCCGGTCGAACGTCAGCAGATGCTCCTTGCCCACCGCGATATATGTCAACTGTGTGGCATCCGAAGGCAACCGCCGCTGCGGCGATTCCACGCGCTCCAGGTTGTACACGGCCAGGCTTGCATCGCTGATGAGGTACGCATACGGATCATCGATCAGCATCATGGTCGTTGCGCTGTGAGCCTGCGTTGCCACCGCATCCGCCGGCGGGCCATCGCGTGTCGGAATCGGCATCACCTTGCCTGTCTGCAGCGAAAACGCCCGCAGCAGCGTGCCGGCGTCAGTGATCGCCAGCACCCGGTCGGCCGTCGTTTGCAACTGCAGCGGCTCGGTCATCTCCGCAAACGGCGCGCGCTGCGGAATGCGGGTCTCAAACGCCAGCCCCTCCCCGGGCTCGAACAGGTCTTTGGCGCACAGCCGGTCGGGAAACGTGAAGACCAGCCGCCCATCGCCCGCCAGATCGAAGTTCTGCACCAGCCCGCTCGACCCGCGGGCCACGCGGAACACCACCTGCCCGGTGGCGTTATCAAACGCCGCCAGTTGCAGCGGCGAACCGTCCGTGAATCCCACCACCGTGAAGTCCTCGCCGCACAAAAGCCGCTCGGCAACGCAAGCGTTAAGCTGCGTCTGCCACGCCAGCCGTCCCGTCGCCGCATCGACCGCCGCCAGTCGCCCGTTGCTCGTGGCAAACACCACCTGTGCAGAATTCCCGTCGCAGCGCGCGATCGTCTCGCCCTCGCCATCAGGCGCACCGGCGGCTTGCGGCATGATGCCGGCGCTGGCATCCGGCATCAGCTCAATCTGCCCGCCCGGCGAGCTGCGCCCCCCGCCCGCCGCTGTCGCCGTCTCCCCAGTCAGTTCGACGGGCTGCGTCGCCTGCAGCATCGTGCCCGGCGTCAGTTTCCATTGCGCTGCGCCCTTGGGCGGCTGCACCGCTGTGAGTTCCTTGTCGCTCCATACCACCAGCAACTGATCGATCCAGAAGTATCGCTCCGGCTTGCCCGTCGTCAGTTTCTGACGCATCAGCGGCTCGGGCTTTCCGGCTTCGATGACCACCACCTCGCCCGCCGACGATCGCGCCACCACGCGGTCTTCTCGCTCAGCGCCGTCGTTGGCGGCAATCAGCCCGTCGATATCCTTCCATGTCGAACTGGGCTTGAACGGCTCCTGCCCGGCGTTCGCCGGAAGGGCAAAGTCCGGCATCGGCTCCCTGTCCTGCTCCCGCGCCTGTTTGCGGATCATCGCCGCCGCCTCGGCGAACGTCACATTCGAAATCACCTGCCCCGTGGACAAACGGATCTCGCCCGCCAGTCGCGGGTTCTTCAGCGTCTCAGCGCCCAGCGCCAGCCGGCTGGCCGCCACCACCGACCGACGCGGAATCGCGCAATACACTCGCGCCATCGCCTCGATCACGCCCGGCGTAAATTCATCCGCCGGCTGCACCTGGTACAGCCGGCGAAGCACATCCGCTGACCGCCGGTACTGTTTGCCTTTTTCCAGCAGCCTGGCGCCCCGCATCAGCGCCGCCGCCGCCGAACTCGAATTGGGAAACTGTTCGCCAATTTCCAGCAGGGCGTCAGCCTTCTCGCTTCCCCCCGCGGCCGTCGCCGTCGCCGCCGCCTTCGCCATCGCCGCCGACGCAAGCTGATCGTACTTGCCGTACAGGCTTCGCCCCTTCGCGTCGATGATGCGCTTCAGCGAAGCGTAACTTCGCTGCCACGCCGGCAGGCTCGTTCCATTGGCCGCCGTGGTCAGCAGATTCCGAGCATCGCGGTCCCCCAGGACCTGCTGATACGCCTCAACCGCCTGCGGCCACTGCTCTCTCCCGGCCGCCGAATCCCCTGCCGCGATCCACAACTGCGCCCGCTGACGCGGCAGACGTGCACATGCCTGAGCGCACTGGAAATACGCCGGCGCCAGCCCTGCATCCTCAGCATTGCTCGACCCCACCAGTTGCTTCCACACGTTCAATGACAGGTTAAACGCACGCTCCATCGCCGCGGCCGAATCAGCCGTTAGCGGAATCGCCGCCTTCAACTTTGCCAGCGCGGGGCTCGCCTGGTGTGCGGCCACCAGCAGCTCCGCATACCGAAGCAGCGGCTCCGGCGAAGTCGGGTCCGCCGCCGCGGCCTTGTCGAGTTTCGCCGTCGCCGACGCGAGGCTGGCATAGATATTCAGTCGTCCCGCCGTCGCGATCGCGACATGATCTGCCGTAACCAGGATGTTCCCCGGCCCCTCATCCTTCGGCCACGACTGCGAATACGCCGGGTAGACATCGGCGATCTTCCACTTGCTCCGCCCCACGCGGAAGATCCGCTCGCTGGTGGGAATGTAAAGAAACTCCGTCGTCAGAAACGGCCGGCCGCGCAGTGTCGCCCCGCCGAATCGCATGTTCCACAGCGTCGCGCTGGCGATGTTGTTCCCCGTGGCGTCCAGCATGCCCGCATCCACGCACCACGCCGAGTGATCCGAACTCAGCACCATCTCCCCATGATCCACCGCCAGCAGCAGGTCGGCATCATCCACCGCCTTACGCGGCAGTGTTTTTCTGATCTCGCCCGTCTCCGCGTCCAGCGTCAGGATCGCCGTCCCATCCGCCGGCAATACGTACACCTGGCTCTCAACGATGATCGGCGGCGACGCGGCCCATCCGCTATTGGACAACCCCGCATTCCCGCGCCGCATCAACCGGCCCATCTGCCAGGGCTGCACGCCACTCGCGACCGGACGCTCATACGGCGTCATCCACGCGATCGCTCCGTCGGCCACATCCAGTGCCGCGATCACGCCAAGGTTGGTTGCCACGATCAGCCTGCCCGCCGCCAGCGAAAACTGCGGCGTCATCGGCTCGGCCGGATAGGGCGAATCCCCATCCATCGCTGCCCCGACGCTCGGCCCGCTGGCGATATACGTCGCCCAGCGGCAACTGCCCGTGTTCTCGTCCAGGCACAGCAGATACGCATCGTCGATCTGCGCGCCCTTCCCTCCCTGCGCCGCCACATACACGCTGCCATCCGCCGCCAGCACGCTGGACACCAGTTGGATGTTCCGTAGCGCCGCCGGCAGTGTCGATGCCCGGAATGTCCACCGCGTTGCCCCTGTCGCGCGATCCATGCACCGCAGGCCCGATGATGCATCGTTGCCGCGCAGCAGTCGTCCCAGCGAGCTGGCGCCCACCACCGTCAGCACCGAACGCTCGGTCACTGTCACCGTCCGCATGCCGCGCGGAACCGACTCCTCCGCCAGCGGCACCGCCGTTCCGCTCCAGCCCGGCAGCTTCATCCCGCTGTCGATGCTGATGCCGTACAACCGCTTCCCATCGGCGACAAACAGTTCCCCATGATCCGCCACCGGCATGATCCCCGCCGCCTGGTTCATCGCCGATCCCGCAATGCCCACCGGCATTGGCACACCCGCCATACCCGGCGGCCTGATCGCCACTGCGCCGCCGCCGGCGTCGCTGATCCCCTGCCCAAAGTCCAGTGAATACAGCAGCGCATCCACCCGCGCCGACGATGCCGTCACGCCCGCCCGGTCGGCAGACCCGCCAAACATCGGCCACGCATCCAGCGACCGGCTCGCATTCGTTGCCGGGATCTTCAGTTGTTCCGCCAGTTCCGTCGCCAGCACCACATCCCGGCCCGCGACAGTGCCTACAGCTTCGGGGTAGCGCGACCGCATATCTTTCAGCATCGCCTCGGCCGCCGCATCATCGCCAGTCAGGTGGCACGCCATCGCCACCTCAAAACACACCCCCGGCCGCTGCGGCTCAATCGACGGGTGCAATTCCAAAAGCGTCTTGCCCCACCTCGCAGCCTCCACCAGCCGCCCGCTGGACCAGTAGCGATCCAGAAGCTGCAGCGCCGCCGAAGTCCCCGCATCGGTCAGCAGATACCGCCGCGCCACCGCCGCCAGTTCCCCAGGTGAATCCGCACTCGCCAGCATTGCACTTGCCAGGGCCCCATACTTTCCGCGATAGACAGCCAGCGCCTCGGCCGGCCATTTACACAGCATCTGCTGCGCCAGCCGACGCACGCTCATGTACTGCGCCCCCGCGCCACCTGCCGCGCCAGGGGCCACCACCTTGTCCGGATATTTCTCCAGCAGTTCCTGATAGACGTCCGCGGCCTTGTCCCAGTCGCTGGCCTTCTCCAGATTTCGCGCCAGCGTGAATCGCTCTGTCGCCGCCGCCGAGTCCGGCATATACACCTGCCCGCTGACTGCGGGCGTCGCCATCGCAGGGCTTCTCAGGTCGGCCGCCACCAGCGCGCAGATCACGCCGCCCGTTGCCAAAGCGACGGCGAGCGATCGGCGAAACTGGGGTGATCTGTCCATCATCTTGATCAGCCCGGGAAGTATTTCCCCCACAACGGTTCCAATCGCCGGACCTCTTCCGGCGCCACCCGGCTCTTGTCCGACCATATCGCCAGCTTCAGCGCCTCGCGGGCGGGAGCCGCCATCAACTCCGCCTCGTGATCCTTCGCCATCGCCAGCGCCGCTTGTATCAGTGTAATGGTATTGTGCGTGGCGACCTGAAGATTCCCGATTATTTCCTTCAGCAGTTCCGCACTGTCCACCGGCACCCCGGCCGGCTTGTTGTGCCAGCAATCGTAGTCCGTCACCAGCGCCAGCAGCGCATAAGGAATCTCCGCCTCGCGAGCCAGCCGGGCCTCCGGCAGGGCGGTCATACCGATCAGGTCGCCGCCCCAGAGCCGATGCATCAGGCTCTCCGCCCGCGTAGAAAACGCCGGCCCTTCCATGCACACATAGCACCCTCGCGAATGCACCTTAAAGTCATGCTCGCCACGAGCCCCCACACTTTCGGCCGCCGCGATCAGCAGCTTCCGCAGCACCCCGCAGCACGGCTCGGCAAACTCCGTATGCACCGCCGCCTGCTCAAAAAACGTCCCCTTGCGACCACACGTCTTGTCGATGAACTGGTCAACGACCACCACATCCCGCGGCCGCAGTTCCTCACGCAGCGACCCGACCGCGCCCGACGCGATGATGTGCGTGCATCCCAACGACTTGAGCGCGAAGATATTCGCCCGTGAAGGCACCGCCGATGGGTTGATCAGATGCCCCGGGCCGTGCCGATTGACGATCAGCACCGTCAGCCCCGCGATCTCGGTCTCAATGATCGCGTCACTGGGTTTGCCAAACGGCGTATCCACATCGTGGCGGCAACCGCCACCGTCGTGACTGGTCACCAGTTCGTGTCCCAACCCCGTCCCGCCGATAAGTCCGATGCGCAGTTCGCTCATATCCGTCAGATTACGCTCGCCGGCCCCCGGGGACAATGCCATCGGAGGTTTGCGTAAGCGGGGGGCATCTCGTGATAATGTTGAGTCGAACTTCACGACAGGGAGATTGGACGGGGATTCCTGAGTATAGGAGGAGCCGGCCGTGTTTGAGCCGGGCAGGTTTTTCGTGAGCACCCATCGCTTGGTGGCTGCTACCGCGTGTGATACGCTTCAGGGGATGGACAATCTGCTTACCAGGCAAAAACTAGTGGAGTTTCTGTCGCAACTGGGCAGAAGCGCCAGATCAAGAGGCTCCTGTTACCTTACGGGTGGCGCTTCGGCTCTCCTTGTCGGCTGGCGCGAGACGACGCTGGATGTAGACCTCAAGTTTGATCCGGAGCCGCTGGGTGTCTTCGACGCCATCCCTGAGCTTAAAAAGTCACTGCAGATAAACGTCGAACTGGCGTCGCCGAGTGATTTCATCCCGGTTGCCGCGAACTGGAAGAGCAATAGTCCCTTTATTGCGCAGTACGGCGACCTGAGCGTCCACCACTTTGATTTCACCGCGCAAGCTCTCTCAAAGATCGAGCGTGGCCACCCGAAAGACCTTCTGGATGTCCGAGAGATGCTCAGGCGTGGACTGACGACCAGAGAGCAACTGCTTGCAGTGCTGGAAGCGATTCGGCCCCTCATCAGACGGTATCCGGCTATTGATGAAGAGGCGTTCGTTCGTCGCATCGAAGGCTTTGTTCGTGAGGCTTAGTCATGTACGAGAATCTTCCCGGCGGCGAAATCCTTGACGACGGCCTGCGATCAATGAGCCAGGGCCAGGTGGATGAGAACTCGCTCCTGCTGCTGATCGGGGCCTATCGCCTCGAAAGGTGCGGCATTAGCATCTCGCCGCTTACTATCGGCCGGGCGTTTCCCGAAGACAAGCTATACGAATTACTCGCCAGAAAGTACGGCGATGAAGCCTATCGCATCTACAAAAGCCTGACGAGAAGGCTCGTGAGCCTGGAGAATGCTTTAGAGAATTTGGGAAACCATAAGCGCAAAGGATAAAGTGAACCTGACCCCTTGGATCTCTCGCCTCGGGAAATCCGTCCGCAGCATCCGAAGCCCCGTAGGGGCGATGCAACTCGTTGCCCCGCCGCCTGGGCTGCCCAGTCGCGAGGATGCGTGCCTGTCCCCACCCCACCGACCAACTGCTCGCCATTTGTCGCCACCCTCGCCCACCTCCCGTTTGCACCGTCGGCCCCCCACAGGTAGAAACCCCTCATGGTCGATGGACTGATCAACCTCGATAAGCCGATTCGCATGTCCAGCGCTCAAGCAGTGGGGCGCGTCAGGCATTGCCTCGGCCGCGGCACGAAGGTCGGGCACGCCGGAACGCTGGACCCGCTGGCCACGGGGGTTCTGCTGCTTCTGGTCGGCAAGGCCACCAAACGCTGCGAAGAATTGATGAGTAGCCCCAAGGAATACATCGCCACCGTGCGACTGGGCGCCACCACCGCCACGCTGGACACCGACACCCCCGAGATCATCGACCCCTCAGCCGTCCCCGCCACCGAGCCGCAGGTCCGCGAGGTCCTCACCGGCTTCATCGGCCAGATCCAGCAGATGCCCCCAGTCTACAGCGCCCTGAAAATCCACGGCACGCCCGCCTACGAACTGGCCCGCAAAGGCCGCGAGGTCACACTCGAACCTCGCCTGGTCCGTATCGACGCCGTCGAATTGCTCAGCTACGACTGGCCGTCGCTCACCATCCGCGTCGCCTGTGGCCGAGGCACCTATATCCGAAGCCTCGCAAGGGATATCGCAGCGGCCCTGGGCACCACCGGCTACATCAGCGCCCTGCAGCGCACGCGTGTCGGCGACTACCGCGTGGAAGATGCCGTCAGCCTCGACACCCTCCGCCTCGATGGCGGCTGGTCGCACCTTCGCGCCTGAACGAAACGCGTATGTCCGCACAAGTAGTGCGAGGCGTCCTCGCCCGCACAGGAGCACCCCACGCCTTCCTCGCAGATCACGCCCTATGCCTCGGCGGCGTTCGCAAGGGGTGAAACCCCTATCACAAGCCTGTGGCATCGCCCTCGTTGTTCCACACGAGTCTTGGCGCGGGCTTGGCCCGGCATCCCAGGTCAGAACTCTCGCATAGTAGACGCGCCTCACGACGCCACGAGGCCAGGGCCCTGGGGGCCTGGCGTTCCACAGTGGCCCGGCCGCCCCGGCCGGAGCCTTTCGGGGAGGTACCGCGATGCTTGCGGGTGGCGTTGGCACCCCAACTCAAAGAGGCGCCAATACTTCCTGTTCCACACAAGATGTGTAGAACAGCCAGGGACCCAGTCCCAGCAATCCGTCGTCACCACAAGCGAGCCCTCAAGACGCGGCACCGCGCAGCGCCCCCGCACACGAACAACCCGCCTATGCCTTCGCCTCCTGCTTGCCCACCACCACCTCAAACCCGCGAGCGTCAACTCCCGCTTTGGGCGCACGCGTCAGAAACCCCAAAACCGCGGCCGCCAGCAGCATGATCGCGACCGTAATGTAAGCCCTGTCATAAGAACCCAGCAGGTCGGCCACCTGTCCGCCCAGCAGCGAACCGGTCGCTCCGGCCACGCCAAACGCCGTGAAGAGAAGTCCGTAGTTCACGCCAAGGTTTTTAACTCCGAAGAAGTCCGCCATCGCCGCGGGCATCAGCGTGAAGATCGCCCCGTAGCAGAGGCCCGTGAACGCCGCGCCGAAGACCAGCATGTCAAAGGTCGTGTAGTGGGCAAACAGGAACATATTCAACGCCTGCAGCACAAACGCGATGATCATGGTGTTCGTCCGCCCGATACGATCCGAGACATAGCCCGACAGCAGGCGGCCCACCATATTAAACACGCCCAGAGTCATCACCATGATCACCCCGGCATCCAGCGGGATGAACTTCGCCAGTGCAGGGAAAGTCTTGAAGAACGAGTCCAGAGCATTGAAGATTGGGCCGACCTTCGCAGGGTTCACCAGTTTGGCGATGTTGATCGCGTTGACCAGGATCATCAGCCCCGGCGTGGCCGCCAGGATGAACGTCACCCACAGGAGGTAGAACTGCGGGGTCGTCAGGACCTGGTTCCAATCGCGGTCGCCGCGGCCGACAGACGAACGCTTGGCCCCTCCAGCAGATGTTTTGGGCTGCGCAGGCACATACCCAGCCGGCGGGTTGATCATCAGCAGCGACAGCAGCGGCACGACGATCGCCGTGCCCACACCCAGCGAAATCAGCGTATTCTGCAGCGAAAGAAATGTCAGCAGATATCGCGTCAGCGGCGCCATGTAGACGCTCGCCAGGGCGATTCCCGAGACCACGATGCCGGCAATCAGCCCCTTACGCGACGGGTGAAACCACTTCATGCTCGCCGGCGTGGTGGCCGCATAGCCAAACCCGATCCCCATGCCGCCGATCACGCCGAACGTCAGGCACATGAATAGCGGCGTAGTCGTGAATGCGGAGGTGATCATCCCACCGCCCAGCATCAGCCCGCCCAGGACCGTAATCGCCCGAGGCCCCAGCTTGTCCTGCACCCGTCCGGCAAAGATCATCGTCACCGCAAACACCGCTGTGGCAACCGCGAACGGAAGATTCGCCTGCGTCTGCGTCCAGTTGAACGGGTCCTTCTTCAGCGCCCCGCCAACCACGCTCCACGCATATAGCGCGCCCAGGATCAGGTTGATGCCCAGAGCCGCCAAAACGACGATCCAGCCTCGTCCGCCCGAAGATGTCTGCTGTGCCATACGGTGATTCCTCTTGCTGATGTGCTGCCTCCGGCCAGACTCCTTACGCCTGACCCTCTGTGCGGGAGAATACCAGATTACCCCGCGGGGGCGAAGCAATATCCGCTGAAATTGCCGTGGCCGCAACTGCCTTCGCCCCCTCGCCGCAGCGGCGCCGCCTCGCCGTCAAAAGTGCCGCCAGTGCCCCCACTGGCGGTCCTCTTTTCCCTGCACCAGCCCCGACACCTTCGCCTCCGACCGCCCCAAAGAGTGCCGCCCGCCCCCTCCCTGGCGGTCTCCGCCCACCACCCACCGCAGAAGAACGCTGGGAATGTTCCCAATCGCCTCCCCCGGCGCGAAAAGACCGCCAGTGAGGGCACTGGCGGCACTTTGCTTGAACCCCTCTGCGCGCCTCAGAAAAAATCCAAAAAAAATAACCTGAACAAATACCGACCTCAAGCGTATACTATCCCTGAAGCCCCCAAGCCTCCCGCTGGTGGCTTTCGGCCAGGTGCTAGGCCTGCCCGGGTGCTCATTGACAAGTGAATACCGCCACCCAGGCCCTCCGGACCGGAGCGTACATCTCCCTTGCGCACCCCAAGACCAACGGACAGCAGTCCGTTGGTTAGCCTCTGTCCATCAGGAGGCTCCCCATTCCGACGCGCTCCCTCCCCCTGGCGAAACTTGATCATCTGACCCCCTCAATCGCGCATAAGTCCTTATCCCACAAGGCCCAGCGCCACCCCCCACCCCCTCCCTCAAAAACCTGC
>JBBQTU010000129.1:0-12287 GCA_038213005.1 Tepidisphaerales bacterium
CTGCCCCCGTACCTGTTCGCCCGCATCAACAAGATGAAGTACGACAAGCGGGTGCAGGGCGTGGACATCATCGACCTGGGCATGGGAAACCCCACCGACCCCACGCCCGAGATCGTCGTCAAGAAGCTCGCCGAGGCGGCCCGCGACCCCAAGAATCACCGCTACAGCATGCCCGGCGGCGTCGGCGGCCTGCGCCGTGAGGTGGCGCACAAGTACCGCGACAAGTTCGGCGTCGACCTCGATCCCGAGACCGAGGTGATCGCCACCATCGGCTCCAAAGAGGGCTTCAGCCACATGTGCCTGGCGCTCTTGGGCCCTGGCGATACCGCGATCGTGCCCGACCCGGCGTTCCCGGCTCACCTGTATGCCGTCGCCATGGCCGGCGCCAACGCCATCCGCGTCCCCCTGGGCAACGATCAGGCCTTCCTCGACCGCATCGAGCGGACGATCGAGGCCCTCTATCCCACGCCCAAGCTGATCATCTTCAACTACCCGCACAACCCCACGGCGATGACCATCGACCCGGACTTCTGGCCTCGCGCCATCGCCATGTGCCGCCGCCGGGGGATCATGATCATCTCCGACTTCGCCTACGGCGAGGTGTGCTTCGACGGCTACAAGGCCCCGTCGTTCCTGTCGGCCCCCGGCGCCAAAGAGATCGGCGTCGAGTTCACGACGATGAGCAAGACCTACAACATGGCCGGGTGGCGCTGCGGCTTCTGCGCCGGCAACGCCGAAATGGTCAAGGCACTTGCCACGATCAAGGGTTACTACGACTACGGCATCTTCGCCCCGATCCAGATCGCCGCCGTCATCGCCATGCGCCAGTGCGCCCCGGATAACGAGGCCCAGAACAAGCTGTATCAGAAGCGGCGCGATGTCGTCTGCCGCGGCTTGGACAAACTGGGCTGGACCTACGAGAAGCCGCGGGCCAGCATGTTCGTCTGGGCGAAGATCAAGCCCGAGCACCTCGCCGGCGGAAGCACCCTGGATTTCTGCCTGCGGATGCTCGACGACGCCGAAGTGGCGCTCTCGCCCGGCAAGGCCTTCGGCGACAACGGCGAAGGCTTTGTCCGCATCGCCGTGGTGGAGAACGAGCAGCGTCTACGCCAGGCGATGCGAAACCTCGAGAAGGCGCTCGTCCCCGCCGTCAAGCGAAGCCGCAAGACCGTAGGGGCGTAATCCCGCCACGGCATCAACAAGGAGTCCGTCCGAGTGATCGCCAGGTCGTAACCTGGCCCTCGCCCGGACGGACTCCTGTTTATTGCAGCCCGTCGCCGTGCGGCCACCGGTCAGGTTCACGGTTGCGGTCCAGCAGGTCAGCCAGATGGTCACAGGGTGCGGGTGACTTCGGTCGGGTGCGCGTGCGAGTTCACTTGAGCCGAGGCGCCCTTGGTGTCAAGGCAATCGCCAGTAGGCTCGTGGCCTGGCCGTATGGCCGAAAAGCGACTACAAAGTCGCTTCTACGTAGCTGCGACTTTGTAGTCGCGGTTCGAACACCCCCGACTTCCACTACTGGCGATTGCCCTGCGCGTCAGGCTTACTCGCCTTTTTTGCCGACGCGGTGGTCGAACATCCAGAGGCCGCCGATGGAGGAGGCGATCTTCTCGACCATCTCGACGTATTCGCCGGCCCACTTTTCCTCCTCGACCTGTTCCTTCACGAACCACTGGAGCATCTCGGCGGTGGCGGGGTCGCTCGCCTGCTGGGCCACCTTGAGGCACTCGTAGATGCCTGCCGTGTTGGCCTGCTCATGGGCCAGTGCGGCCTTCATGGCTTCGAGCACGGACTTGAAGCTGTTGCGCGGCGACTTGGTGGCGGGGATGGTGGGCACTTCGCCGCGATCGAGAATGTATTCAATGAACTTCTGGGCGTGCGTTCGCTCTTCACTGGTCTGTTTCTTGAACCAGTCGGCGAAGCCTTTGAACAGTTCCTTCTCGAAGTAGACGTACATGCCGAGGTAGGTGACCGAGGCGTCGAATTCCTTTTCGATCTGCCGATTCAGAACGTCCAACACTTCTTTCTTCAAGGCCATGGTGCAACTCCTGCGTTAATGAATACGCCTGGCGTGAGCGAAGCACACCGGGCATAAGACTGGACATTTGATTATTGGAGCAATGGCGGCATCCGGTCAAGGTTGAAATGTCCGGGAATGTGCGGCGGTGTGCCCGCTTGTTTGGGCAGATGCAAGTTCGCGTCAGCGAGTGGTTTGAGCGAATACGGTGCTGAAAGAGGTGTCGCCCTTTCAGGGCTCATTCAGGGGGGAATGGTTCTTACCCAGGGCTGCGCGAGTACGCTTACCCTGGGCTTACGAATGCCGCCCCGTTGGGGCTGAAAAATCGCGTGCCCGGAAAACTGGGCACGCCCGCCTACAACACCCCGTCGCGATTTCTGGTGACGCTCCACGCCAGGAAGATGCCTAGCTCGTACAGCACGACCAGCGGCAGCATGAGCGCCAGTGTGCCGGCGAAGACGTCGGGCATGACCAGCGCTGCGATGATGGTGATCGCCAGGTACGCGATGCGGCGGGATGCGCGCAGCGTCTTGAGTTCGATGATTCCCATCTTTACCGCCGCCATCTGCACCAGAGGAAGCTGGAAGGCGACGCCGAAGACCAGGAGCCAGAGGAGCACCATGTCGATGTACTCGGGCAGCGTGATCATCGGGGCGATCAGGTTGCGCGGCCCAAAGGGGATGACCATCACGTCGACTTTACCCCCCTCGGCCGGCAGGGCGAATTTTAGACGCTGCTGGAGGGTGTCAAACCACATCTGGTAGGCCTGAGGCGTGGGCGGGTCGCCGGCCAGCGGCGTCACGCGCATCATGGGCATCGTCGTGGGCGTTGTGGTCACGTGCGAGGGCAGGTGCAGCGGAAAGTCGGAGCCGAAGTCGATAAAGAACCCGATCGATGCCGGCAGGACCACGAAGTAGGAGAATACCACTCCGCCGATGAGCAGCCCGACGCTTAGTGGCGCGAACTTCCAGACCATCTTTTGCTCGGCGGGATAGAGCCCTGCGGCCGCGAAGAGCCACACCTGATAGATGATCCACGGTGAGGCGATCACCGCGGCCGAGATGCACACGATGTACATGTAGACGGCAAGCGGGTCACCCACGCCGGTGAAGTAGAGCTGCGGACTGATGTTGCGACTCAGCAGGACGCTGGTCAGGGGGCGACAGAATATGTCGATGACACTTGTGCCGAATGCGGCGCAAACAGCCACGGCGATAACCAGCCCCACGATCGCCAGCAGCAGCCGCCGGCGCAATTCCTGGAGATGGTCGCCCAGCGACATGCGGTAGTCGTCAGGGCCGGGGATGTTGGTCTGGGGGCTGGCCATGTGTCGGCGACCCGGGCTACTTCTTTTTCTGTTCCTTCGCCCATGAGTCCTTCAGGGTGACCGAACGGTTGAACACCGGAGCGCCCGGCCGCGAGTCGACGATGTCCGCGACGAAGTAGCCTATGCGCTCGAACTGAAACTTCTCGTCGGGCTTCGCATCCTTCAGGCTGGGCTCGACCTGCGCGGCCTTGATGACCTCCAGCGACTTGGGATTCACGTTGGCCAGGAAGCTGTGGCCTGCGGGGCCTTCGCTGGGGTCGGCCGTCAGGAACAGACGGTCGTACAGCCGGACCTCGGCCGGGATCGCGTGCTGGGCGGAGACCCAGTGGATCGTCGCCTTGACCTTGCGCTTGTCGGGGGCATCGCCGCCACGGGTGGCCGGGTCGTAGGTGCAGTGGACGGCGATCACATTGCCCGAGGCGTCCTTGTCCACGCCGACGCACTTTACGAAGTACGCGTAGCGAAGGCGGACCTCAACGCCCGGCGTGAGGCGGAAATACTTGGGCGGCGGGGTCTCCATGAAGTCGTCCTGTTCGATGTACAGGACCTTGGAGAACGGCACCTTGCGGACGCCGGCGGCCGGGTCTTCGGGGTTGTTGATCGCGTCCAATTCGTCGACCTGAAGCTCAGGGAAGTTGTCGATGATGACCTTCAGTGGCTTGAGGACCGCCATTCGCCGCGGGGCGCGCTTGTTCAGGTCGTTGCGCAGGGCGTTCTCGAGGCGTCCGAGGTCGATGACCGACTCAAACTTGGTCACGCCGACTTCGGCGACGAAGTTGCGGATCGACTCGGGCGTATAGCCGCGGCGGCGGAAGGCGCGGATGGTGCTCATGCGCGGGTCATCCCAGCCGCTGACGGCGTTTTCCTTCACCAGTTGCAGCAGCTTGCGCTTGGAGGTGAGCGTGTAGGTCAGGTTCAGCCGGGCAAACTCATACTGCCGCGGGCGATAGGTGATCCCCGTGGGGCCGCAGCCGATCGCTTGCAGCGTGTCGATGTACCAGTCGTAGAGCGGCTTGTGAATCTCGAACTCCAGGGTGCAGATGGAGTGGGTGATGCCCTCGATCCAGTCGGACTGGCCGTGGGTGTAGTCGTAGGTGGGGTAGATGCACCACTTGTCGCCGGTGTGCGGATGCGGAGCGTGGACGATACGGTACATCAGCGGGTCGCGGAGGTTGATGTTGGCGTGGGACATGTCGATCTTGGCGCGCAGCGTGCGGGCTCCGTCGGGGAACTCGCCCTTGCGCATGCGGTCGAACAGGTCCAGATTCTCGGCGGCGCTGCGGTTGCGGTAGGGGGAATCCTTGCCGGGCTCGTTCCAGCCGCCACGATACTGGCTGACCTCGTCGGCCGACAGGTCGCAGACGTAAGCCTTGCCGGCCTTGATGAGGGCGACGGCCCACTCGTAAAGTTGATCGAAGTAGTCCGAAGCGTGATAAAAGTGCTCGTCCCAGTCGAAGCCGAGCCAGTGGATGTCATCCTGGATGGCGTGGATGTACTCCATTTCCTCTTTCTCGGGATTGGTGTCATCCATGCGCAGGTTGGTGCGGCCGCCAAACTCTTTGGCGACGCCGAAGTCGATGCAGATGGCCTTGGCGTGGCCGATGTGGAGGTAGCCATTGGGCTCAGGCGGAAAGCGGGTGATGACTTTGCCGCCGTGGGTTCCCTGCTGCACGTCGGCCGCCACGATGTCACGGACAAAGTTGCTGGGAACGGGGGTTTCCCCCAACGGCGTGTTTTCGTTTGTGCTGCTCATAGGTAGTACCGGCGATTGGTCTTAGGGCAATTTACCCGAAGAGACGAGGGATGTCTTGAGGTGAAAGGAGCTGGCAAAGGAGCTTGCGGTCTCACATGAGCCCGAGGCGACTCAGCACTGCCTGCCAGATATCCAGCACATTCAGTTCGGCCGCCCATCGCGTGACATAGTCGCGATCGATCTGGTCGCCGCTGACCTTCAGCATGCCGGCGATGTCGCGGAGGTGCTTGTCGGAGGCTCCCTCGCGGTAATAGAGCATCTTGCTGATGATGACGTCTTCGGGCGCGCCCACCCAGACCTGGAAGCCTGCAGAGAATGTGACGCGCTTGCGCCGGGCGAGTTGCTCACCCGCCCAGCCCGTCCGGTTCTCGATCATGAAATCGACTTTGTTGCCCGAATCGGGATGGATCACATTGAATTGCGTCCTGGCGATGATGGCGTCTATCGCCGCTCGCGAACTCAAGTAGAACTGGTCAGCCGGGAACAACTTCTCAAGTGTTGGCAGGTCGGCGACGGAGAAAGCCACCACGATATCGACGTCGTAGGTTGACCGTGGCTCACCCCAGTATCCGCTGGCGTACGACCCGACGATCATGTAGGTCAGACCCGCCTTCTCAAGCCGATGGACAACCAGTTTCAGGAATTCAAGTTGATCCACCGGCAAGCCTCCTGTTTACCTCGGCAGTGACGGCCGCTTCGTCCCAGTCTGGGTGGCGCGACGTGATCTGTGCCCACAGCGTGCGCCGCATGAAGCGCCAGGCCGAGGCGATCATCTCTACAGACGCGGCACCGCCGTTACGACGCAGCACCTCTGCTATGGGATCGTCGACGACTTCGATTCGGGTTGGGTCGCCAAGGCTTCTCATCGGCTCTGCATTCTAACCGCACGCAGACCGTGAGAGAACGTCTCGTCAACAGTCTCGCCAACGGACGATACACCTACTTGGCTACGCGCAGCAGCTCTTGCTCGGCGGCCAGGGTCCACTGGCCTTTGTCCAGCTTGGCGGCGACGGTTGGGAGCTTCGCTGCCAGGTCTGCCAGCGGCGTCAGGGGGAGGTTGTGGAGCATCGGGTAGACGATGATCTTGCCAGCCAGGGTGCGGTTCTCGACGGCGGCGATGCCGTCTTTGGCACCGGCCATGCCGCTGACGGCGTCGACTGAGGCGTTGGTGTCGAGTTGGCCGGTTTGGACCTTGTCCAGGACGATCTTCATGTCGCGGATGGTTGAGCCGCTGGTGCCGAACATGAAGCAGTGCCGACTGACGCAGGCGTCCAGGTCGATCTCGTGCTTCGTGGGGGCGGGGATGCCGGCGAAGACGTTGATCAGGGCTGCGGGGGCTGAATCGAGAACGGCCTTGGCGAGCAACGCGCCCACGGGGGCCATCAGGGCGATGTAGCTGAAGGTTTCGGAAAGCGGATTCTTGGCGGTGTTGACCAGGCGCAAGTTGACGTTGTTGGCCTTGGCCATCGGGTCAACCTTGGCGGCCAGCGAGTGAAGGCGGCTGTCATCCACATCGGCCGCTACGACGGTGATATTGTGCTTGCCGGAGCAGACGTCGCGGATGACGTGCATCTGGCCCATCGGCCCGCCGGCGCCGATGACCATGACGCGGTCGTTGTCGCGGACCTCGCCCGTCTGGGGGATCCAGCAGTAACTCTCCGCCGGATCGTTGCCGACGGTGCCGATCCAGCGGGTCATGCCGTAGTGGATTCGGCCGACGCCGATGTTGCAGGGTGAGCCGATCTTCTTGCCGGCCAGGACCAGGTTAATGATGCCGCGGGCGGCGAGCTTGTCGCTGAGCGTTTCGATGGTCTTCTTGTCGGCGCCGAAGTAGATGATGTCGTCGAAGCCTTCGTTGGGCAGGTCGGCAACTTCGCTGCTCTTCTTGACCAGCGTCTGGGCTGGCTTGCCAGCCGAACTGTAGGGGAGTTTCAGCGAGTCGATCTTGAAGGCTGCATCATCGGTGACGATCAGGAGCTTGCCGCCGGGTTTGATGGTGGCGCGTTCTTCGGTGACATAGGAATCCTCGACGCAGGCCCATGGCTCAACCAGGCAGATAGCGCTAGCCGACATCTTTTCCTCGACAGGGATGAGATATCGCTCGCCATCGGCGGCGACGACCACACGCTCGTCCATCAAGACGTATTCCTGGAGCGCGCCTTCGAAGTTGTAGCCGAAGGCAGCGCAGGAGCCATTGGTGGGCAGGGCGCGGTAGTCGGTCTGCACGAGCACGCGCTCGCCGACCTTGTGATGCTTCACGTCAGGCCCCACGGCGACGATGCGGCAGGTGACCTCATGGCCGGGGACGGTGGGCTTGGTGCCCGGCACGTAGCTGGCGATCTGCGACAGGGTGGTGGCGTCCAGGCCCTTGACGATCTCGCCCTTGCGCGGGTGATCGGTGAACTGCTTGAGAAGCTTCAGGTCGGAGAAGCAAAGGCCGACGGCCTCGATCTTACACAACACCTGATGAGGACCGGGCTTGAAGACCTCTTTGGCTGTGTTGAGTTTCAGGTCACCTGGACCGACGAGTTGGACGGCATACTGAGTTGCGGGAATGATCGACATAACTGTTTTCCTTTTTTACCACGAAGCGGAAACTATGAAATTGTAGGGTGGGTACGTGCTCGAACCCACCTTCGTACAGGACTATGATATTGTAGGGTGGGTACGTACTCGAGCCCACCTTCGTACTATGATATTGTAGGGTGGGTACGTACTCGAACCCACCTTCGTACGGGACCAAGGTGGGTCGAGAGTACCGACCCACCCTACTAGATGAATAATGAATGATGAAAGGCAGAAAAGCCGACTCTTCATTTCATCATTCATCATTCATAATTCATCATTTCCTATTTAAGCATCACCTGGCCGCCGGTTACGGGGAGGGCCTGGCCGGTTTCGTATTGCTGGTCGATCAGATAATAGACAGCCTTCATCACATCCGGGGTGGTGCAGCCGCGGCGGATGGGGGCCTGGGCCTCGTAAAACTTCCGCACATCCTCAATCGTCTTGGCGCCGGGGACCTTGCCTGTGCTGAGGTACTGCACGAACAGACCATTTTTCGGATCGCTCCAGAGCGGGCCGTCGTAGAAGTTGCCCGGGCAGATCGCGTTGACCTTGATTCCATCCTCGACCAGTTCCAGTGCGAACGACTCTACCAGGCCGATGCCGCCGAACTTGCCGCCTGCATACGCGCCGTTCTTGTTCGAACCGCGCAGGCCGCTCTTGGAGTTGATCTGGATGATGTCGCTCCAGTAGTCGCTTTTGGCAAGACGCTGGATCGCGAGGATCTGCGAGGCCTTCTGTGTGCAGACGAAGAAGCCCTTGTAGTTCACACTGGTGACGAAGTCGAAGTCCTTCTCGGACAGCGTCTTGACGCTGCCGGCCTTCAGGACGCCGGCATTGGAGATCAAGACATCGAAGCCGCCGTAGGTGCGGACGACCTGGTGAATCATCTCGTCGACGCTTGTACCGTCGGTGACGTTTACGGCCAGGCCGGCAGAGCGGCCGATGCCGTGCTTCTCGACGATGCCGGCGGCGGCATTGCGGGCGCCGTCGGCGTTCATGTCGGTGAGGATGATGTGCCCGCCCTGGTCGGCGAACTGCTGGCTGATCTCAAGGCCGAAGCCCTGGGCGGCGCCGGTCACGATCCCGATCCGGCCGGCGGTCCGGCCACGCGACTTCCCGGCGGCCGCTACCGCCCGGCGATAGTTCTCGACTTCCCAGTTCTCGATGAATTCGCGGAAGTCCGGCCTCAGATAGCGCACCCCGCCCAGCCGTCGCGCGCCGGCCATGACTTTGATCGCGTCAGTGTAGACCAACCGTACCGTGTCGGCCGCGGCCAGGTCGTCGCCGACCGTGAACATTCCCACACCCTTGACCAGCGCGACAAGCGGCGGAAACCGCGTCTCGGCGACATGCTTCGTGATGGCCGCCTTCAATCGCTTTACCGTCGCTCTGGGTTCTTCGCCGGCCCTGGCGTCAAACCACATCGGGAAACTCTTAGTGTAGACGATCTGGTCGGGCGACAGCGGGCCGCCCGCAGTCACTGCGCTGCCCTCCTGAGCGTCTACCAGTTGAAGTACGGTCGGACTGTCATCCAGGGTGACGACTTTCAGCGTCTCATCGGTAGCCAACAGTCCGCGAAGCGCCGGGGCGATGATGTTGATTTGTCGTCGCGGCTCAGCGGGGTCTCGCGGCGAAACGGACCCGAATGGATCAGCAGCCGGGATCGATTCCAGGTGGGCCTTGAGCCTGGTGAGTACCCAGTCTGTCTCGGACATCACCTGCTCGGGCGTGTTGCCGCAGGCCACCAGGCCGTGGTTCTGCATCAGAATCGCGCGGGGACAGGTGTGCCCAGTCTTGGCGTGGTAGGCCTTCAACGCCTCGCTCAGCGTCTGGGCCAGCATGAACCCCGGATCGACATCGGCGATCCAGATCGCGCCGCGTCCCAGGATCTCGTGAACAAGTTGCTCGCCGTGAGCGCAGCAGGTGAACATGTTCACGATCGTGGCGTGGGAATGGACAACAAACTGGCCGGGCATCAGGTGGTGAAGGACGGCCTCGACACTGGGGCGCTGGCCCTTTTCGGGGCACAGCCGCGAGGCCATGACCTGCGTCTTGAACTCCTCTTCGCGGGTGCTGCGGTCGGTTGACAGTTGGCTGTCCAGCAACTTCTGCAGTTTCAGACGATCCAGTTCGACAAACCCTTCGGCGGGAATGTTGGCGAGGGCAAAACCGCTGCCTTTGACAAACAGGCGGTCGTCGATCTTCACCGAAGTATTGCCGCCGCCGGCGATGACCATTTCGGGGTCAGAGCCGTAATAGCGGGAGAGCTTCACAAGCTGATCGATGGGAGAGTCACTGCTGCTGAATGTTGGCCAATCCATATCATTCCTCAAATCCGAATGTCGAAATCCGAAATCCGAAACAACGTCCAAGCTCAAAACCAGAATCCAAATCAGAAACCCAGAATCCGAACGCGGTCATTCGGTGTCTGCACTTCATTCACTTCAAGTACCTGGCGAGTACGGCGGCGCCGATGCGGGCGAATGTCTTGATGCGTTCGTCGGCCGTCTTGTAGATCGGGCTGGGCTTGCCTTTGGCGTCCACGAACCCGTCCTGGCCGTGGGCGGTGAGGAACTGATGGGCGGCGACCACGCAGGCACCTTCGCGGAAGATCGCCTTCACGTCATCGGGCACTGGGTCGCCCTTCAGACAGGTGGGCTCCAGTGGGATCAGGTCCAGCGTGTTGTGTTCGGTGCCGCCGACGACGGCCAGCCCGGCCGCCCTCGCGGCTTTCACGTAGGTTGTGAGCACTTCGGGGGAGTTGCGGATGGGGATGAACTCGACCATGTGGATGCTCATCTCACGCAGGGTCGTGACCCATTTATTAACGGGGTCTTCAAATCCGCAGAGCGGGCTAGCGCCGTCGGCCAGGGTCGGATAGCAGGGGATGCCGCCCATGGCGAGGATCATGTCGCGGGCTTCGGGATAGTCGACAAAGGCCTCGGCGATGAAGGCGGGCTTGCCGGCGCGGAGCAGGCTGGAGCGAATCTCGTTCTGAGTCTTGACGGCTTCGGTGACGGGGGCCTTGGGGGCCACGCCGTAGGCACGGGTGAGCACGTCCGCCCGCTGGGCTTCGGGGATCTTGGCGAACAGCGCCTCTTGCGCGGCCTGGGCGATGTGGCGTTCCTGGATGTAGACCTGATCGGCCGCGCAGGCGTTGCGGTCCACGATCATCTGCTTCACGGACGCTTCAGTGATCGCCAGGTCAACGCCGACCGACGCGAAGTGGGCGGTGAGCTTCGCGATCATCTCGGCCATGCGGGTCACATCGCTGCGGCGGATGCGCGTGAGGATTTTCCTGGCGGCCGGGGGAACCGGCTGAAACCTCATCGTGCCCTTACCGCAGATATACAGGCGCCCGGGGTTGCCGGGGTCGTTGATCTTCACCTGAGCTTTGACCAGGTTGTCGACCAGGCTGATGATCTCCAGGCCGAACATAGGGAAGATGCCGGCAGTGCTGGCGAGCTGGGCGAACTGGTCGTAGACGCGATAATCGTAGTAGTTGGTGACGCCGATGACGCGGACATCCTGCGCCTTGGCGAGGTCGATCACCTGTTCGATCGTGGTGAAGGCCGAGAAATTCGGCGGCAGATGGATATGCGAATTGAGTTTCAGCCCGGCCGGTAGAACAGCGCCTTTGACGGCGAGCTGCTGAATCTCACCAATCGAGCCAATCGACCGAATCAGTTCCATAGCGTTCATGATCACTGGTCCTCATTTTCACCACGAAGCGACGAAGCAACGAAGGGGAACGAAGAAAACGCAACCGCGAAGGCGCGAAGATCGCGAAGTAAAACGCGAAGAGAAGAAACAGATTGGCTGTTCCTTCGCGTCTGCCTTCGCGCCCTTCGCGCCTTCGCGGTTCATTCCTTTTCCGTCCTTTGTTTTCTTACGCCTCTACTCGAGTCTTCTTCGTGTTTCTTCGTTGCTTTGTCGCTTCGTGGTCAAATCTGAATTCGCGTCACCTTTCTCGGCGGCAGATGCAGGCATGCAAACAGAGCGTCTTCGGCCGACTCCTTGATCGCTTCGCCGATCGTCGGGTGGGCGAAAACCACGTCTGCCAGTTCCTGCACGGTCGCCTTCGAATGCAGCATGGCCCCGGCGGCCGCGATGCATTCGGTGGCATTGTGCCCGATCATGTGTACCCCGAGCAACTCGCCGGTCTCGCGATGGCGGATGACGCGGGCGAATCCTTCGGTGTCGTTGACGGCCATGGCCTTGCCGAGGTACGCCAGCGGGAAGTGGCCGATGGCAACGGGCAGGCCCTTGACGGCCGCCTCTTCGCTGGTCATGCCGACGGCGCCGATCTCGGGGAAGGTGTAGACGGCACTGGGAATCGGGGCGTCAAAATCCACATCATGCCCGAGGGCATTCTCCACCGCGGCCACGCCGTGTGCACTGGCCGCATGGGCCAGCAGGCATTTGCCGTTGGCGTCGCCGATGCAGTAGTAGCCCTTCACGGGCGTTTCCATCTTCTGATTGACGCGGACGAAGCCGCGATCGGGGGTGATGCCGACGGTATCGAGGCCCAGATCGGCGGTGTTGGGACGCCGGCCGGTAGCGACCAGGGCCTTTTCTGCCTTGATCGTCTGGCCATTGCCAAGCCGGGCTGCGATGCCGGCGCC
>JBBQTU010000130.1:0-12210 GCA_038213005.1 Tepidisphaerales bacterium
GCAAAAAGGTTTCTCGTCGATCAATGGACTGAAGCGGCAGTGAGAGCGATCCGCCGGAAAGGGGAAAGACGTGGCTCGCCTCACTGAGGCGATGTTTTTCCATAGCGATCAATGCGTTTGCTTCAGCTTGCGATAGGTCCAACTCCGCCATCACGTCGTCCTTTCTGCACTCTGTTCCGCGTCGGAGACTTTAAGGTAATGGCACGGTGCATAGTCACGCAGAGGTGTTGTAAAGTAGACATCTTCCCCGAGTTCGCTAAACAATGGCTGACTCGCCCCGTCAGCATGACCGAGCAAGTGCTGATACATGAAATCTTTGCGTTTCAACAGAGCCCCGTTTACGGGGACCCACTCGCTGAAAACGATGGGGCGTCCGCGATCGTTGAGAAGCGTCAGCGCATCGCCCTGAAGAATGTTTCTGGAAAGGATGTAAGTCGCGGCACGGATGGCCGCTTCGGGAAGTGGCTCTTTGAACCGCGCCTCGTGAGCAGCGGAAAGTACGGCCAGGAGACGGTCGCGGCACACTTGGACGTTGTCAGCAAGCAGGTCGATGCCATACACGCTGCAGATGGATAAGATGGCATCCCGCTCCCATCGGTGTCCGGCGCTGGCATTGTGTTTGTCAACGGTGGCCAGCTTCCGGCGAAGAACTTCGGTCAGGAAGTTGCCGGTGCCGCAGGCAGGTTCGAGGAACCGCGACTCAATCTTCTCGCATTCGTGCTGGACGAGATCGAGCATGTCGCGCACGAGCGCGGGCGGTGTGAACACCTCGCCGTAATCAATCACGCGTTGACGATTTAGCGCCATTAGCATGCCCACCTGACGCGGGAATCAGTCTCTAGCGCATCGCGGTCGCGTATGTCCTTGCAACATTCGTATTTGAGCCCAACGAGTTTCTCCATGAGTTGCTCTTTAAGTTGGCTTTCAGGCGAAATCATCGCAGAGCATGGTATCGCCGGAGGGGGTGGGGTCAAAGATGGGCGGCTAGGATTCATAGAAGGCGTCAACGGAGACGGAGGCTGGGAGCGCTGGCGGCCGCGGGAAAGGCTCACCTCCCAGTTCAACTCCCAGCGCCACGGCTCCTTCCCCGAGCGCTACCGCCGTGCGCCCGCCACCTCACCGGCTTTGGCCGACGCACTCTGCTTCCTCTGCTTGCTCCTGTTCAATCCTGGAGGGGAATGAACCGGGACGCAGTTAGTTGACTCGTATTGGGGTTGTTCGCTATCATGTTACGCATGCCAAGACGAGCTCGCATCGCTCCGGGCAGGTGGATTTATCACGTGCTCAATCGCTCTGCCGGGCGGGTCAAAATCTTTCGCACGGACGACGACTTCGCAGCCTTTGACCGCTTGCTGCTTGAGGCCCAGGGGGAATGAACCGAAGAGCCAAAGTTGACCTCCCACATTAGCATCGCAACTCCCAGCCTTTCAGATTGCCGGGCCAAAAAGGGAATGAAGCGGGAGACTGCCCCGCCGGGGGCACCAGGAAAACGGAATATTTCCCATCAGGCTTGACCCGTCCATCGCCCTATCATATACTCACCACACTTAGCCGTGGCGCTCAGTGCGGGCGCCGACTATGGTGCTTTGACAAGTGAATATCCGGCCATTAACCGCCGACAATCGCATCACCCAGGTCCGATTCTCCCGTGCGAATCTCCTACCTAACATGTAGTGGAATCCAATCCGCCGCAGCATCGGACAGGAATCCTGACTCGGTGCTTCCTCGCATGGTCAATCAACAATCATCAATCAACGGTTTGTTCGACGCACGGAGTCTACCCCGGCCGCGCTGGGGTGTTACGCTCTTCCTCATGACTGATGACTTACGACTCATGGCTGCTGACAAATGAAACCTGATCACCTTGACGCCCAACCTGCACGTAAGTCCTTATCAATACTACTCTCCTAGACCCCCTCCCCCCACCCGTGAAAAGCGTGCGCATCTTGCCCATCCGATCGCACGTAAGTCTATCGAAGATGGGAGCGGCCGCGTGGGGCACCGGATCAATGGTCAAAGCAGGTTATTCAAATGCTCCTATTGCAGGGCACGGATTAAAGGCATTCTTGGCAGTAGGCTTTGACCGTTTATCACCCCGCCCGGATGGCGTTGACTCTTGTCGAGGGATGGCCAGACGGCTGCGATTGGGCTTTGGCGGGCTCGCTTACCACGCTTCTAATATCGCGCGCTGTGGTGCAGCCGTTATTTGGCCGGGCCGGCCGGCTGGGTGGTTGGGGGGGCGTCGGGTTCCTGGAGGAGTTGCTCGACGAGGATATGGAGCCTTGTGCCGGCGTCCACGTGGCGCAGGATGCCTTTGCGGTCGATGAGGAAGAGTGTTGGAAAGAGTTCCACGCCGTACTGGGTGGCGAAGGCCACGGGGTTGTCGGGGTCGCGGATGATGGGCCAGGCGATGGGGTCGCGGGCGAGATAGTTCTTGACGTTCTGGGCGTTCTGGTCGCAGAGCACGGTGACGACCGCCAAGCCGCGGCCGGCGCGGTCGGTTTGCAGTTTCCGCAGGTCGGCGAGCTGCTGCGTCCAGGGCTGACACCAGGTGGCGCCGAAATCCACGACGATCACTTTGCCGGCGAGGGTGGCGGTGGTGACGGGTTTGCCATCGAGGCCCGGGCCGGAGACGACCAAGGGCTTATCCACCATCGCTCGGAGTTTGGCGTGTATCTTGAACTGCTCGGCGAGTTTCTGGGCAACGGGGCCGCGCAGATCGTCGACAACGATGCTTTCGATGCGGCGCGCGGTGGCGTCGTCGGCCGCCCCTTCGTCGCGGAGGAAGGCGAGCAGGTGGGTGAGGTCATCGTCGGCGGGGGTTTCCTTTGCCATCGCCGCGATGTCGTCCAGGATGCGGCCCTGGGACTTGGGGTCGTCGCCGCTATGCCACCATTGGGCGAGAAGGGTGGCATCGCGGCCGAGCATGGCGGTCTGTCGGAGGTTGCTGTCTTTGGCGGCGGCGAGTTCTTTCACGGCGGCCGGGTCGTCCAGGAAGCCGAGGATGGCCAGGAAGTGGAAGCGGAGGCGCAGGGAGTCTTCGCGGCTGGCGGGTGCTGCGAGGCGCATCTCGTCGGCGAGATGAACGCCGCGCCAGAGGAGTGGGATGGCGAGCGGAGCGACGTCGGCGCGGCGATCGACGTCCATGATGGCCCGGGGGGAGGGGAGCAGTTCGCGGAGCCGGCGGGAGTTGTCCTGCCAGTCCTGGATGACCTCAGCGGCCGGGCGGGGTGTGGGCGTGGCGTGGCGGGGCAGGGTCGTGGGGGTCTGGGCGGTGGCGGCCGCGACGAGGCCACAGAGCAGGATAGGCAGCAGGGCGAGAAAAGTCCTCATGCGGATTCCACCAGTGGCGGGTGCAGCCGACGCATAGGGTGTGACCTGCGGGGAAGCGTGGGCCGCTCCTGTGCGGGCGAGGACGCCGCGCACTACTTGTGCGGCTGCGCCTCTTTCAAGTGGAATCTTTATTAGGTCTTGGAGGGGTGGACACTTTCGGATGGAGAGGCACGGGAAGCATGGTTGGCAGAGAACCCACTCCCTGCCTCCCCCGAGGGGGAGGAGAGAAATGCCCGGTTCGGCGTGAAAGCGAGTTTCGCCAGAAGAGCTTGCGCGAGCAGGGATTCTCATGGGGGGAGAGTAGCCTGCTTGGCCGACTTTTCAAATGGGGCGGGAAGGCCTAAACTAACGGCGAGCGTTCAACAGACGTGGGAGATGAGACGGCATGGCCAAAGCCCGAGCAATCGTAAAGCGCCGCAAATCTGTCCGAAACATCCGCAAGATCACCAAGACGATGCAGATGATCGCGACGGCGAAGTTCCAGAAGGCGGTCAAGCGCGCCGTGGGCGGGAAACCGTTCACGTCGAAGATGCACGAGATCGTCGAGGATCTGGTGAGCAACGTCGAGGACTTTCGTCATCCGCTGCTGGATCGCCCTGAGGGCCATGTAGCGGGGACGAGGGTTGCCGTGATCGCCATCAGCAGCAATCGCGGGCTGGCGGGCGCGTACAACGGAAGCATCCTGCGGAAGGCGAATCTGGGCATTCGGGCACTGGAGGCCGAGGGGCAGGAAGTTGATCTGTATTGTGCTGGTAAGAAGGGCGCTTCGTTCTTCGCGTTCCAGAAGCGGCCGGTGGTGATGCGGCTGGACGAACTGGTTGATCAGCCGGTGTTCACCGAGATCCGCACGCTGGCGGACCGGATGATCCAGCGGTATGTCGACGGCGAGGTCGAGGCGGTCTATGTGGCGTATACGGATTTTGTGAGTACGGGAGTGCAGCATCCGGCATTCATTCGCCTGCTGCCGCTGGAGGGCATTGCCCAGAGCAGTGAACAACTGATGCGGCATATGAACGAAAAGTCGGCCGCGTTCGATCGGCTTGGGGACAAAGGCGCGGCGGCGGTGGACGTGGCGAAGCAGGAAGCCCGGCTGGCGCGGATGGGCGGTGGGCGGAAGGCCGAGGCAGCGGCCGCGGAGGTTGTCGGCACGACGCTTTACGATTTCTCGCCCTCGGCGAAGGACCTGCTGGATTCGCTGCTGCCGATGACGGTGCGGCTGACGCTTTATCAGTGCTTCCTGGATGCGGCCAGCAGCGAGAACGTGGCGCGCATGGTGTCGATGAAGAGCGCCACGGACAACGCCGACAAGATGATCAAGTCGCTGACGATGCAGTACAACCGCGCCCGGCAGAGCCAGATCACGACGGAACTGTCGGAGATCATGGGCGGCGTCGAGGCGATGAAGAGCTAGGGTGCAGCGTTGGTCTGATGCCAAGTTAGAAGCGGGGTGGCATGGCCAGATCGGTACTCCGAGATGGCGATGCTTGTCCGCCCCATGTTGACGGAGTTCGGCCGCAGCACACTATGGTTCCAGGCGCTAGACCCCGCGGCGGTCACCCCAGAGCTGCACGTGCAGGCGGGGGCAATAGCGGAAACCCTCGCGCTTGCAGACCTCTACGACCCAGTCTTCGCGCTGGGCGAGAGTCTCTGGCGATCGTCCTTCGGGCATCAGCAGCACGTCCTGTTTTTTCCAGCCGCGCAGATCTTCCAGCAGGGTGTGAATCTCGGCGACGTCTGACTCCTGCTGGACTACGAACTTGAGTTGGAGCTCGGTACGCAGGTCGATCCATTGCTGGAGGATGGCCGGCCGCAGGCGGGTCTGTTCGTGCTGCGCGCTGACGCCGGGATCGGTCTGGAGGTCGGGCGTAGAATTGCTGAGCTTGGGCGAGATGCTCAGCAGGTCAGCCAGCAGGGGTTTGAAAATGGTCCCGGCCGTCTCGACCGTCACATGGAAGCCGGCCGCCTTGAGCATGCGGCAGAAGATCTCGATGTCGCCCTGGATCAGCGGTTCGCCGCCGGTGATGACGGCGTGACGCGATGCGAAGCCGCGCATGCGCGCGAGGACATCTTCCGGGGAGGCGGTGTCGCCCTCGGGGTGCCAACTGGCGTAGGGGGTGTCGCACCAGACGCAGCGGAGATTGCATCCGCTGGTGCGGATGAAGACGGAGGGGACGCCGGTGAGTTTTCCTTCGCCCTGGATCGAGTAGAACAGTTCGGAAAGCCGCATGCGTGATGATCCTAGCGGGTGAGCATCGGGCGACCAAGCGTGCTGGGGCGATTGGGGTGTGCACGTTTTTCCGGGCAGATGCAAGTTGCGTGTCATCGGGCGGTTGGAGCGAATACGGTGCTGAAAGATGTTTCGCCCTTTCAGGGCTCATTCAGGGTGAATGGTTCTTACCCAGGGCTGCGCGAGTACACTTACCCTGGGCTTAAGAATGGCACTCCGTTGGGGCTAAGAAATCGCGTGTCCGGGAAAATGGGCACGCCCGGCGATTGGGGAGCCGCGAGCGTTCTTCTCTGGCGGGCGCGTCCGCGTATGATGCCGGGCTATGTCGCAGACCAAACAGCAGATTCAGTCACTGCTTGATCAGGTTGGAACCTCTCCTCGCCACCGGTTCGGACAGAACTTCATGATCGATCGCAATCTCGTGTCGATCATCGCCAAGGCGGGGCAGGTGGAACGGAATGACCTGGTGATTGAGGTCGGGCCGGGAACGGGGACGCTGACGGAGGAATTGCTGCAACTTGCGGACGAGGTGGTTGCGGTGGAGATCGACCGTGACCTGGCGGCGATGTTGCGAGATCATTTTGCGGATCGGCCGGGCTTCTGCCTTATTGAGGGCGATGCGCTGGCGGGTAAGCATGAGCTGAATGGGGAGCTGCTTGGCCGAATCGAGGCGGCACGGTCGGCGGGGCGGGATGTGAAGCTGGTGGCGAACCTGCCGTACAACATCGCATCGCCGCTGGTGATCGACCTGCTATTGGCGGGGGTGAGTCGTCTGGCGTTTACGGTGCAGAAAGAGGTAGCACTGCGGCTGGCCGGGCGGGCGGATACGGACGATTACGGGCCGCTGACTGTGATGGCGCAACTGCTGGCGAGGGTGGAGGTGGATCGGACGCTGCCGCCGCAGGCGTTCTGGCCGCAGCCGAAGATTGAGTCGGCGCTGGTCTGTATGCAGGCTGAGAACCGCGTTGGGGAGGATTCACGGCGATTCGGAGAGTTTGTGCAGGTGCTGTTCAGTGCGCGGCGCAAGACGCTTCGCAAGGCGTTGTCGATGGCGGGACACGAGTCGGCGGATGAGGCGCTGGGCGAGTTGGGGATCGACCCGAAGGCTCGGCCGGAGACGGTTGATCCAGAGCGACTGCTGCAACTGTATCGAAGGCTCAGCGGGCTGTAGACGGGCGGGGGGAAGGGGGCGAGGCAATGGTATCTACACACCTCGACCACGCCGCATTGAGTAGTGCGCGGCGTCCTCGCCCGCACGCTTGGGCCATTGCCAATCGCCTTTCTCACCAAATCCAACGATTGCGGACCCCGGCAAATCAGATTGCCTGGTCGGGCCTGTGCGGGCGAGGACGCCGCGCACTACTTGGGCGTGCCCGCTTTCGGTGGAATTCGCATCACTTGGCGGTGGCGAGGAACGCTGCGAGGGATTCGATGATGGTTTTGGGTTCGGCGAGGCGGCCGGGGCCGGTGGAGCGGCAGGCGAGCCAGCCGTCGTCGGGGCCGATGAATGTGTAGCCGAGCTTCTTGAGCTTTGCGACGTTGTCCTGGCAGATGGGATTGAGCCACATGCGGCTGTTCATCGACGGGGCGAAGACCACCGGGCAGGCGGCGGCGCAGATCATGGTGCTGACCAGATCGTCGCAGATGCCGCAGGCGGTCTTGGCGATGATGTCGTTGGTGGCGGGGGCGACGAGCATCAGGTCGGCCTTTTCGGTCAGGACAATGTGCTGGGGATCGGATGAATCCAGGAGGTGGAAGGTGTCGGTACGCACGGGGCGGCCGGAGAGCGCCTGGAACGTCACGGGCGTGACGAACTGCTGGGCGGCGGCGGTCATGCAGACGCTGACACCGGCGCCGCCCTGGACCAGCTTGCTGACGAGGTCGGCGACCTTATACGCCGCGATGCCGCCGCAGACGGCGACGATGATCTCCCGGCCCCGGAGCGGGGCGGCGGGAGGCGAAGGTTGCTTCCTGGTTGCCATGGGCGGTGTCAACAAGCGTTCTGACGCATCGAAGCGGACGTAAGAGAGCTATGCGACGGTGCTGTTCATCGCGTGCGTCACCTTAGGCTATGGCGGTGGGCCTATCGATGGCGCTGGCTTCGTAGTCGATGGCGATCTTGTCCTGGAGGATCTCTTCGATGACCAGTTCGAGATCGGTCATGCCGCCGGTGCGCTCCACGAGGGGACGCGCGCCCTGCATGATTTCGAGCATGCGCTTCTGGATGAGGGCGGTGAGCTTGAAGCGGCCGCCGACTTTGTTCACGATCTTCTCGTCCTTCAGTGCTTCGATCATAGGGTTTCCTTTTCTAGTTGTTTCTTCTGGGCTACTAAGTCAATAACCTCGTTTACGCAGCGGTCAAGGTCGTCATTGACGACGTTGTGGTCAAAGGCGCGGCTTCCGCGTGCCATGGCGATCTCGCGCCGGGCGTTGCGATAGCGATTCTGGACCTCGGCCGGGGTCTCGCGGCCGCGGGAGGTCAGTCGCTCCAGCAGCGTCTGCTCGGTCGGGGGCAGAATGAAAATCAGCAAAGCATCAGGATACTGCGCCCTGACCTGCAATGCACCCTGGACGTCGACCTCCAGCAGAACATCCTGGCCCTGGGCAATATACTCCAGGGCGGGGTGTTTGGGGGTGGCGTAGTCATTGTCGAAGACGTTGGCGTATTCGAGGAACTCGTCGTTTTCGAGGCGATGGGCGAACTGCTCGCGGGTCAGGTGCTCGTAGGATTTGCCGTTCTTGTCACCGGGCTTGGCGGGGCGGGTGGTGACGCTGGCGATGAAACGGAAATGCAGTTTCTCGGCCAGGCGGCGCGCGATGGTACTCTTGCCGACGCCGGACGGGCCGACGAGCACCAGCAGGACACCGTGTTGTTTGGCTGCGGTCTGCATTAGTTTTAGTAACTCAGGCCCGAGGGCAGAGCGTTACTCGACGTTCTGCACCTGCTCCTTCAATCGGTCGATCGCGCCTTTGATGTCGACGATATGGCTGGCGATCTGTGCGTCGTTGGCTTTGGATGCGATGGTGTTGGCTTCGCGGAGCATCTCCTGCGTGATGAAGTCGAGCTTGCGGCCGGCGTGCTCGCCGGTGCGGCAGGCCTGCTCAAACGCCTTGAGGTGCTGCGTGAGCCGCTGGATTTCCTCGCTGATATCCGCGCGTTCGGCGAAGACGGCGACCTCTTTGAGCAGGTCGGTCTGGTCCACGTGCAGCTCGGCCTTGGCCATGAGCTGGGCGACGCGGCAGGAGAGCTTCTTGTGATAATCATCGATCACAAAGGGCGCCCGGATCTGGATGTCGGCGAGATTCGAGGCGATGACGCCGTTGTGTTTCATCAGGTCACGGAAGAGGGCCTCGCCCTCGCGGGCTCGCATCTCGATGAGACGGTCGACGGCCTTGGTCGCCAGCTCGCGGATGACCGGGCCGTGCCGCTGGATCTCGTCGCTCTGGTCGTGCGGTTCCTGGCAGACGCCGGGAAGCTGCAGCAAACTGGCGATGTCGATGCGGGCGATGCCATCAAGGCCCTTGATGCCCGAGAGCTGGCTGATGTAGGACTCAAGGGCCTGGCGGTTGACGCGGTAGGCGGCGTCGGCGCTGTCGACGCGGACTTTGACGATCAGGGTGATGGTGCCGCGGCCGAGCTTCTCGCGAAGCATGGTCTCAAGCTCGGGCTCGAGGCCGGCGATGGCGTCAGGGAGCTTGACCACTGACTTGAAATATCGGTTGTTCAGCGACCGGACTTCCATTGCGTAGTGCGTGCCATCACGCTCGCAACTGGCGTCGCCAAAACCGGTCATGCTTGTGATCATTCGGTCACCGCGTTTTCGAAAAGATGCGTGCGAGCCTCAGGCTAGCGCGTGGGACTCGTGGTGGTGGCCGGCAGCGTGGCTGGGGGCACCGTTTCGGAGGCCTCGGGCTGAGCCGTCTCGGCCGCGATCGGGACGGGCAACTGCGTGACGGTGCGGTTCTTGGCGTCGGCAAGCAGATTGAGGGCGACGGCCAGCGAGATGAATACGCCGAAGAGGATAGCGGTGGCCCAGGTGAGCACATCGCCGGTCTTGGAGCCGAAGGCGGTGTTGCCACCGGCGCCGCCAAAGGCGCTGGCCAGACCGCCGCCACGGCCTTTCTGGAGCAGCACCAGGCCGATCATGACAACGCAGACGAAGAGGAACATCGACACGCAGGCATAGTACCAAAATGACAGCATTTAGGCTCCAATCGTCTTCTGGGCGACCAATCCTTATTTCCCGGCGTTGACGATGGCGAGGAAGCTTTCGGCCTTCAAAGCCGCGCCGCCGATCAGACCGCCGTCGATATCCTTCTGACCCATGAGACCCTTGGCATTCTCGGGCTTCATGCTGCCACCGTACTGGATACGGACCTGTGACGCGAATTCCGCGTTCCACATCTTGCCCAGAGCCGTGCGGATGAAGGCATGAACCTCCTGGGCCTGGTCGTCGGTGGCGGTGCGGCCGGTGCCGATGGCCCACACAGGCTCATAGGCGATCACCAGGCGGGAGGGGTCGGTGATGGTGGCCGGCTGCAGTTCCTTGAGCTGAGCCTCGACGACCTGCAGGGTCTTGTTGGCGTCACGCTCTTCGAGCTTTTCACCAACGCAGTGGACCAGGATCAGTCCGGCGGCGTAGACCGCGGCGGCCTTCTTCCCGATGAGTTCCGGCGTCTCGTGCAGGACGTGGCGGCGTTCGCTGTGGCCGGTGAGGACGAACTTCACGCCGAGATCCTTGAGCATTTCCAGGGAGATTTCGCCGGTCAATGCGCCGTTCTTTTCGAAATACGCATCCTGAGCGCCCAGCAGGACGCTGGAGCCGACAATGGCCTGGCTGACGGCGTCAAGGTAGACGAACGGCGGGGCGATGCCAAGCTGCACGCCCGAGGCGGGGGCGCCAGCGGCGATACCCTTGGCCAGCGCAACGGCGGCGGCCTTGGTGGTGTTCATTTTCCAGTTACCAGCGACAAATTTCACTCGGGCCATTATCGGTGACTGCCTTTCCTTAAGGGTTGATTAGCGATGATCTCTATCTGTGCATTTTCTGGGTTGCGCATCTTCAGCACGCGCACTTGCCATCCGGCTGCTTTACGGCGTTACAGTTCTCAACCGCGGCGAACTTCTTGCCGAAGATCGCGGCGATCTGACGCAGTTGATTCATCAGTTCGCGGAACTGCTCGGGGAGCAGCGCCTGCGGCCCATCGCACTGGGCTTCGGCTGGGTTGTAGTGTACTTCGACGACGATACCGTGAGCGCCGGCGGCCATTCCAGCGCAGGCGAGGGCCGATACGAAATCGCGCCTGCCGGCCGCGTGGCTGGGATCGACGATGATCGGCAGGTGGGACAGTTTTCGTGCTACGGGGATCGAACTGATATCCATCGAGTAGCGGATGCTGTCTTCAAATGTCTTGATGCCGCGCTCGCAGAGGATGACGCCGCGATTGCCCTGGCTGAGGACATACTCGGCCGAGAGGAGCCAATCCTTTACCGTGGCGGCCAGGCCGCGCTTCAGCAGGACGGGCTTGGTGGTGCGGCCGACTTCGCGCAGCAGGTCGAAATTCTGCATGTTGCGGGCGCCGATCTGCAGCATATCGGAGTATTTGACCACCAGATCGACCTGCCGGGGATCCATCACTTCAGTGCAGACGGGCATGCCGAGTTCGTCGCCGCATTCGCGGAGCCAGCGGAGGGCTTCTTCGCCGAGTCCCTGGAATGAATAGGGGCTGGTGCGGGGCTTGAACGCGCCGCCGCGGAGAACGGTCGCGCCGCCTTCTTTCACATGGCGGGCGATGGTCCAGAGCATGTCGTGGTTTTCGATGGTGCACGGGCCAGC
Organism: Tepidisphaerales bacterium; assembly: GCA_038213005.1. Taxonomy (GTDB): domain Bacteria; phylum Planctomycetota; class Phycisphaerae; order Tepidisphaerales; family Tepidisphaeraceae; genus JBBQTU01. Next base: position 11,398 of record JBBQTU010000130.1, read on the forward strand.
AATGCACAGGGCATGGCTGCCGCCAACGACGACGCGGGGCACGCTGCCGCCGCCGATCTGGACGACCGAGTCCTCTTCGTGAAACTCGCGGCTGGCGAGTTTGTAGGGCGTCATGATAGGGACGACTTTTTCGACGCCGTCGAGGGTCGCGAGATGCGAAGCATCGATCGAGCCCTCTTCGCCGACCGCTCCGATGACGGTGCGAAATGTGCCCTTGGAAAGGTGGGCCTGACAGCCCATCTTCTCGATCTCCGCGACCACGCGGTCGATCGAGCCCTGCGGCACATTAGAGGTCATCACGATGATCACGATCACAACTCCTGTCTTGACAAGGCATTGGCGATCAGCGCGCAATGTCCTTGCCCAAGCGAGTCGTCAAATATACCCGCGAGTGCGAAGTGAGACAATAGTAGGGAGGAGGTGGCGCGGATGCGGCGGGTGCGTGGCACCTTGGGCGGTACCCCCGTCTTCAGCCCCAACGGGGCGAAATTCATAAGCCTGGGGCATCGCCCCAGGAATTGGTCCGCCCACACAAATGAGCCCTGAAAGGGCGACACAGCCTCTCGTCTGTCAAGCGACAATTATAATTAGGCGTCAGCGACAATTAGAATCCCGCGTGACCATGTGCTTCTTTCTTCCGCGTGTGTTGCTCCTGACGCGCGCAGCGAGACTGGAGCAACACACGCGGGCGGCCGGAACGTCCGGCCTCCGTTTTCCTCTACGCTTGGACCGCCGCTGGAGCCTCTGCGGGTGCTGCCACGGCCCTGGACTTCTTCGCCTGCTCCACCCGGTAGCTCGGCAGGTTCAACTCCA
>JBBQTU010000131.1:0-12206 GCA_038213005.1 Tepidisphaerales bacterium
AAGATCACCCGGGGACTGGCCAACATCAGCCAGGGCCTGGAAGAATGCCTGTTCATGCCTTACCGCGACACTCAGCACTCCGATCACCCAGATTCACGCCAGATTGCTTCGTTATTCCGCCGACATCCTCAAGCGTGATCCGTCGGCAAGCCAATGGGCTCACCGAGTCCACCACGGCGAGATGCTGCGCAGCGGCCTGCCCCACTTTGAGGATGCGCAGTGGACTTGCGCTGTAGCGCCAGCACCCACTCACGCCGCCAACCAAATGAATTGCTTCATGCAACCGTCTACCTCACCAGCTCAGCGGCGACCGGCGTCCCGCACTCTGGACATCGCTGCGGACTCCCCCGCAAGTCATACCCGCAGACCAGGCAAAGGCCACGGCGCCGCCGATTCTCCTGGTGTCTACGCCCGCGCACTTGCGATAGCCAGAATAGCGGCAGAATGCCACACACGACCGCCGGAAACCAGTAAGGTATCACGACGAGCCGCGAGCGGATGGTGAAGCCCAGTTCGTCTCCCACAGCGCACATGATGAAATTGTCATAGCTCTGCCAGACGAATCCCCCCCGCCACTGCACGTGTTGCGGATAGCCGGACATCCCCGCTTGCCATATTGCCTGTGGCGAAAGGTGGTCGGCCGTATAGTACACCTTCCCCTCAACGCAACCGCCGCTGAGGTTACTGAGCAGATGCAACCGGCCGAGGATAGACTGGGCCACGTGCGAGTCGCCGCCAGTGACGCCGAAACTCACTATGTCGCGAATGTAGTAGCTGCGCACCCACATCACCACGCAAGCCATGCACAGCGCCAGCGAAATGGCCGAGAGAATGGTGAACAGACGCGGTCTCATAATCCTGCCCCAGTCTACCCGATGAAGCCAAAGGAGCGTGACTCCAAGCGCCAGAATCGCTCAACTCCACCGCCGTCCGCGGCCAGCGCACCCTTGGGCGCGGAAAACGGGTACGGAAAACGGGATTCCGCCAAGGCGTAGCAAGCATGCGCAGCAAATCAACAAAACGCATTTTCCATTGAAATCCCGCACAAACAAATCCAGAAGCAATTTGAAGATTCTTAACCCCATGCCAATTCAGCACTTGCCATTTCTGAACCCCTCCAAACCACCCATGTAGTAGACGAACTACGTTTTTGGATGTGCTGGTCCGCTTTCAGCATTCAGCATTCAGCATTTCCTGGACATTTCAGGCGGAGGATCCCTGGAGTGCGGTAAGCTTCTTACCGCTTTACCGAGGCGAGCTTCTCGCCGGGAGGGCGGTGCAGCAAAGGCGGACATGCACCAACTGCGTTCCACAAGGCACCGATGTATTCCTACCGCCGACAAGGTCGGCTCGTCAAAGCTGCGAGAAGCTCGCAGCACTCCAGATCGCCTGGAACGTCCTGCACCCTGCCGCGCGGCGAAGACTCAAGCCGATTCGCAAAACGGGACCGTTTTCCCTATACTTCGGACTTGATATGACTACTTTGGCGCGCGTCGGCAAGTTGGCTCTCGAGGATGGAACGGTCTTCACTGGAACCGCGTTCGGCGCGGAAGGAACGTCCCACGGCGAGGCCGTCTTCAATACCTCACTCACTGGCTATCAGGAGATCCTCACCGATCCCTCCTACAAGGGCCAGATCGTCACCATGACCTATCCCCTGATCGGCAACTACGGCATCAACCGCGTGGATGTCGAGAGCAAATGTCCGCATGTGTCGGGGTTTGTGGTCAAGGAACTCTCCCCCGTCGCCTCAAATTACCGCTCCGATCTCAGCCTGGCAGACTACCTCAGCCAGAACAACATCATTGGCCTGCAAGGCATCGATACCCGCGCCCTCACCCGCATACTGCGGATCGGCGGCTCGATGCGGGCAGTCCTCTCGACGGTCGTGCTGGACGATGCCAAGCTGGTCGAACTGGCCCGCGCCTCCGCCCAGATGCTGGGCGCGGACTGGGTGAAAGCCGTTATGCCCAGCGAATCCTACAACTGGGACCAGGATCAGGGCCAGTGGCGCCTGGGCGAAGTCGCACGCGGGGACGGCCTGCACGTGGTGGCTTTGGACTGCGGCGCCAAGCAGAACATCCTCCGCAGCCTTCGCGAGCGAGGGATGCTCGTGACGGTGCTTCCGCCGGATGTGACCAGCGAAGACATCCTCAAACATCGCCCCGATGGCCTGTTTGTCTCCAATGGCCCCGGCGACCCGGCCGTTCTGGACTATGCCGTGCGTCCGCTGATCGGCGTCATCGAGAAGGTGCCAACCTTCGGCATTTGCCTGGGCCACCAGCTTCTGAGCCGCGCGCTGGGTGCCAGCACCTTCAAGCTGAAGTTCGGGCATCGCGGCGGCAACCAACCCGTAAAAAACCTGGACACCGGCCGGGTTGAGATCACCAGCCAGAATCACGGTTTTGCCGTGGAACAGAACTCGCTGGAAAAGACCGGCGGCGTCGTGACGCATGTGAACCTGAACGACAAGACCGTCGAGGGATTCCGCCACAAGGACCTTCCGATCTTCGCTGTCCAGTACCACCCCGAGGCCTCGCCCGGCCCGCACGATGCCAGCTACCTGTTCGACGCGTTTGTCGAGTTGATGAAGACAAAGCGACCTGTGACCGGGCAGCGCCTCGCCGAATTGCAACAACTGCGCGACCGATAGCAATGGCCTCGCGCCGTGCGGCCGGCCATCGTCCGATCTGCCAACCCGGCATTGTCGCCATCGAGTGCGACACTCTGTCGCCACGAAACCCTCCTGTGCCGCAGGATCGCGAATCCTGCACTGGAATTTCCGTTTATGGCTGAGGCGGCACGCGCCTTGCGACTTGCCCATTGGGAGATCTTGTATGCACGACGCAGACCGGAGATGCTAGATGCGAGTTGCGGCCGAAAGCATGGTGTTGGAGACCCAGGTGGAACCGAGGCGGGCACGCGCTCCTTCGGCAGCCGTCAGCCATCCGGTAGCCCGGCCGTGGGTACCGCAATGGCTACATTCCGGCCCTTGCCCTCGCGAGGCCGAACTGGCCCTGCAAGCATGGCAAGAGCTTTCGCAGGACGATCCCAACGCGACCATCTACCTCATGCCTTCAGTGGCCTTGGCGTCGCGGCAGAACCGTGGCGTGCCGTTGGTCTACGCCCAGTGGGTGGCAGACGCCGACTCGCCTGCCCTGAATTCCCTGGCGGTCCTCCCCTATCAGGACCTGAAGATCGACGTCGTGGCGCGGCTCGGCTGGAAGATCACACTCCCAGGCCGGCGCGTGCTGGAAAACTGTCTCCTGGGCGACAACAGCCCCGAGTCCCTCAACTGCTTCGTCAACAGCCTCGCGACGATCCTGGACGGTGGCGAGACCAATTCCATCCTCTTCCAAGACCTGGATGTGACCTCGCCACTGCGAGAGGCATTGGTGGCCGTGGCAAAGCAGCGTCACCTCGCCGTGTGCTATCCCAGCAGCCCGGCCTCGCGCTGGTGGATTCGTTTCCCAGAGAAAGCGGATGAGTACTGGTCGCAGTTTTCCAAGAAGACGCGATACAACTTCCGCTACCGAGCCAAACATCTGGAGCATACCGTTCGATGCATAACCGGCGTCGACGAGATCCCGGCGTTCGTCCAGGCCGTTCGGACCGTGGAGCAGCAGACCTGGCAATACAGGCGACTGGGCCTCATTTCGGATGTCCAGCAGAAACTGGAACTCTGGGGCAAGTGGGCGGCCATGGGCGCGTTTCGCTCGTACCTGATGGAACAGGACGGCAGGCCGGTGGCCTTCGCCATCGGGCGCCAGTGGAAAGACCGATACACGTATGTCGAGACCGGCTACGACCCGCAGTATGCCACAAAATCGCCAGGCCAGGTGCTGCTCTATCGAATGCTGGAGGATCTGATCGCCAATAATCCTCCCAGACTATTGGACTTCGGGTTCGGCGACAGTGAATACAAGCGGATGTTCGCCAATCACGAAACCCAGAGCGGCCCGGTGGTACTCGTGCGAAGGTCCATTCGTGCCCTGACGGCATGGCGCCTGATGCAGGTCCGTTCCAGTATCGGCCGCGGAGTGCGTCGTGTCCTGGCCAAAGTCGGAGTCCTCTCACTGCTGCGGCACCTCCAGCGCGGCACCCTTGCCGCCTTGGTTTCGCAAACGCTCGCTTAGGCGATGTCGTCGGGACGCTGATCGGGGCGGCCAGGCAGGACCATTCCAGCACGCTACGACGCTTGCGTTTGCACCCACGCCTGCCAGTCGCGAGAATTGCCTCATGGCCAAGGCTCATCAGCAATTTCTCTGCAACAAGTGCGGCTCGGTGCATCCCAAGTGGATGGGCAAATGCCCCGACTGCGGGACATGGGACAGCCTGGAGGCGTATACGGCGCCAACGCCTGACGCGCGCAAGCCGCATGAGAACCGCGGCGGGTCGGCCACCGGCGATTTCGTCTTCGGCGCCGAGCCGCTGACCATCGATCAGATTGGGCTGGATGACGTGCCTCGTCTGGCATCCGGCATCAACGAGTTTGACCGCATTCTCGGCGGCGGGCTCGTGCCGGGATCCGCCATCCTGATCGGCGGCGACCCGGGCATCGGCAAGTCCACGCTGCTGCTGCAGGTCGCCAATGCCCTTTCGGCCGCCGCGAAGCCGATCAAGGTGCTCTATGTCACCAGCGAGGAGTCGGCGCGGCAGACGGCGATGCGCGCATCGCGGCTGGGTGTCCGATCGCCGAATCTGTTTATCCTGGCCGAGACGAATCTGGAGCGGATTCTCGGGGCGGTGCAGAAGGCCAAGCCGGATGTCGTTGTGATCGACTCGATCCAGATGGTCTACAAGCCTGAAATCCCGGCCGCTCCGGGCTCGATTACTCAGCTTCGCGACTGCTGTATGGATTTGGTTTACCTGGCCAAGAGCAGCGGCACGGCCGTGCTGTTTGTCGGGCACGTCACCAAGGAAGGGACCCTGGCCGGACCCAAGATCATCGAACACATCGTCGACACCGTAGTGTACTTTGAAGGCGACCGCTTTCACACGCACCGCATTGTGCGGTGCATCAAGAACCGATTCGGCTCGACCCACGAGGTCGGGCTGTTCGAAATGACCGGCGAAGGGTTGAAGGAAGTGGCCGACCCGTCGAGCCTGTTCCTCGAACACTTCGGCGGCGCCAGCCAGCCGTCGGGATCGGTCATCACGGCGGCCATGAGCGGCTCTCGCGTTCTGCTGCTGGAAGTGCAGGCGCTAACTGCATCCAGCGTCATCGGGTCGGCCAAGCGCAAGGCCAGCGGTGTCAGCACAGATCGACTGGCGATGATCATCGCGGTGCTCGAGAAGCGTTGCGAGTTGCGCCTGGCAGCGGAGGACGTCTTTATCAACATCGCCGGCGGCGTGAAGATTATCGAGCCGGCGGTCGACCTGGCGATTGCCCTGGCGATTGCGTCGGCCTATCTGAATCGCCCGCTGCCGCCGCGTACGCTGGCAGTGGGCGAACTGGGTCTGGGCGGCGAGGTCCGCACGGTTGGGCAGCTCGATTATCGGCTGAGAGAAGCCTCGCGGCTTGGACTGCACCACGCTATCTGCCCCAAGACGACTGGCGAAACCGACGGGCTGACGGTGCGGTGTGTCCGACGCCTGTCCGAGGCGATGGAGGCGCTCAACTGAGCGGGCATCGGGTCTGGCCAGCGACGCGGAATGTCACGTGGCTCATTTGAGCACGCGCAGGCGATGCCGCTTATCTGTGATCGGCTGGGCGAGCAGGTCGTAGCCACTGACGCCGGTGACCTTCACGTTCATGAATTCGCCGACTTTGAGCTTGCGGCCTTCCACGAGGGTGACCGAGTCGATCTCGGGGGCTTGGGAGGCGGCGCGGGCGATGTACTGGTCGGCATCGGCGTCGGCCGGTCGGTCGATCAGGACTTGGATCTGCTGGCCTTTCAACTTCGCGGCTTTGGCGAAGGCAATGTCCTGCTGGGCGAGCATCAGTTCTTCGACGCGGGCTTTTTTCACCTTGTCCGAAAGCTGGTGCTCCATCCGGCCCATGGGCGTGCCGGGCTCGGGGCTGTAGGGGAACACGCCCATCATGTCGAACTGGAAGTCCTTCACGAACTGCACGAGTTCCTGATGCTCGGCTTCGGTTTCGCCGGGCGAGCCGGAGATAAAGGTGGTGCGGAGCGTGATGCCGGGAACCCATTTGCGCAGGTTGTGGAGAAGGGTTTCGGTCTGCTCTCGCGTGACCCGCCGGCGCATGCGCTTCAGAACGGTATCGTTGATGTGCTGCAGCGGGATGTCGATGTATTTCAGGATCCGCGGGGACTCGGCCAGGGCGTGGATCATGTCGTCGGTAAAACGCGAGGGATAGGCATACATCAGCCGTAGCCAGGGGATTTCGGGGAGGCTCTTGTCCAGGGTCCGCAGCAGGCCGGCGAGGCCCGACTTGTAGCCGAGATCCTCGCCGTAGCTGGTGGTGTCCTGGCCGATCAGGTTCAGTTCCTTCGCCCCATCGGCGGCCAGTTCGCGGGCTTCGGTGAGGATACGGTCGATCGGCTTGGATCGCATCGGCCCGCGGATGGCGGGAATGGTGCAGAAGGCGCAGCCCTGGTTACAGCCTTCCGAGACTCGGAGATAGGCGTAGTGCCGCGGGGTGAGGCGGAAGCGGCCCTGGTCGGCTTCGAGGGTGACGACCTTTTCGAGCTGCTTGAGCTGGTGGTACTTGCCGAGGAAGTGGCCTTTCTCGCCGGTCACGCTGGAGATCTCGGGGCCGCGGACGGCCGCGACGATGCTGGCGCGGTCGAAGACGCCGACGAGGGAGTCGATCTCGGGGGCTTCCTCGAGGAGCTTGGTGCGATAACGCTGGGCCAGGCAGCCGGCGACGATGACCCGCTGGCACCGGCCGGTCTTCTTCATGCCGGCGGCTTCGCGGATGACGCCCATCGACTCATCTTTGGCGGCTTGAAGGAAACCGCAGGTGTTGATGACGATGGCGTCGGCCTTGGCCAGGTCGTGGGTGAGCACCAGCCCATCCTCGGCCAGCAGGCCCAGCATCTTCTCGCTGTCGACCAGATTCTTGGGACAGCCCAGGCTGACAAAGCCGATGGTACGGATTTCAGAGGAGGGTTGCTTGCGCTTCATCTGACGCCTGCTATTTCAGGAGCGATTGAACAGCCGACTGAAGGGCCGGCAGTTCCTGCTCGATGACATTCCATACTTCGTTCATCTCGACGCCCATGTAGTCGTGAATCAGGACATCACGGAACCCCGCGATGCGCCGCCATGGGATCTCAGGATGGCGCGTTTTGCTGACATCACTCAAGGACTTGGTTGCCTCGCCTATGACCTGGAAGTTGCGGATCGTGGCATCCTGGATCAGCGACTCCCGAAGAAAGCTTGGTTTGCCGCCCTGCGTGTACCGCAGTATCTTCTCAATCGCGTCGTTAATTTTAGCCAGATAAAGCCGGTCGTCTTTCACAGCGGCCGTGCCTTCGCCAGCACACCGTCGCGGATGGCCGGGTCAAGGGCTCGTTCGTTGACCACATCAACGCGGCATCCCAAGTGGTCTTCAAGATCCTGCTGCAGGGCGATGCGGTCGATCAGGGAACGACGCTCATCCAGCGTTATCAGTAAATCCAGGTCGCTGTCTGCCGATGCGGTGCCGTGCAGCACAGAGCCGAATACACGAAGATTGCTTGCCCCGTAGCGGGCGGCCACCCGAAAAATCACCTCGCGTTGCAGGAGGATGGAGGGCAGCGAAACCATATGCGTTCTATTGTAGCGGCTGAGGGCCAACGGTCACAGGGCCGGCGCCTTCATCCGGCACTACTACTTCTTGATGCCCAAATCGGTGGTCGTGAACAGCGAGTCCATCTTGATGCCGGCGTCTTCGATCACCTGGCGGCCGCCCTCTTCGCGGTCGATCACGACGATCACCTTCACGAGGATCAGGCCGACATCCTTCAGAGTCTTGGCTGCCTCGATGACCTGGCCGCCGCTGGTGACGATGTCCTCGATCAGGACGATCTTCTCGCCAGCATTATAGACGCCTTCGATCTGCTTGGCAGAGCCGTATTCCTTCTTCTGGTTACGGACGAAAAGGCAGGGCTTGCCACACTGCATGGCGGCCGACGCGGCCAGCGGGACCGCGCCCAACTCGGGCCCGGCGATGCGCTGGACGTCGGCGGGGATCTTGGCGGCGATCATCTTGCCCAGGGCCAGGAGGACATCGGGCTGGGTCTCGAAGCGGTATTTATCGAGGTAGTAGTTGCTCTTACGGCCGGAGCGGAGTGTGAACTCGCCACGGAGGAGAGAGACGTCTGCAATACGCTTGGCAAGCTGTTCGTGAGTCATCACTTTCCTTGTTAAGGGAGAGGTCTAATACGCTATCGGGCAGGTTAATGCAAGAGAACGAGGAGGCTAGAACGAGGAGGCATGGCGTTGGGATATGGGGAACACGCAGACACGGAGACGCGGAGACGCGGGGACGCGGAGAGCAAAGGAAGAGCGGATTGCCGAAAGCGGAAACGTCGTCGGGCTAACGCACCGAGCAGAGGGGTGGTTTTGGGTTTTCAGCGCAACCAGCCGGGCCTAACGCCTGGCGGTGGTCGGCAAGCCCATTGCGATCGCTTGACGTGGCCCGGCTCTATCCACTTCATCAAGATGACTTGCGCGCGATCGTTGGGGGAAGAATCGCACGTTTTCTTGGGGTGGGGGAGGGGTATCGGGAGGCTTGGCCCGATAAGGACTTACGCGCCATACAGGGGGTCAGACGCGCAAGTTTCGATCGGAGAGGCCGTCCGCACGTAAGTTCAGTTCGGCCAAAGTCGGGGAAGACCTGCCAATGGTCTGGGGAGTGTCTCCTCGAGCCTCCTTCTGTTCACGTGGCCGGGGACGAAGCCGGCGCGGTTGTCGTATCCACTTGGCAAAGAGCACCGTCGGCCAAGGCCTCATCGCCCGGGTCGGGTGGGGACGACAGAACACGTCCCCCCATCTATAGGGCAGATTTGGCTGATTTGTTAGGGTAGTCAATTTTGGAATTGGTTGCTGGATAAGCGGTTATGAATTCCGAGAGAATTTTTGAAGATTTTTGGAGCCAGTTTTGGTGGATAGATTGTGGATAAGTCGAAGGCCGGTAAAATCAAAAGGGTCAAAGCATAATCTTATTGTGGACCCTCCCTCGCACCGCTCTTCTTCACCGATTTCGGCCCGCCTACAGGACGCAGCGTTGATGCCAGACCCAGTCGTCTGGCCGTTTCTTGAACCCATTCGGCGTCGCCGAACGGCTGCCCACGGTCGTGGCTGCGCCGGATCGCCGCCAACTCCTTCTCATCCTGTGGCCGTTTCACCCGCTTCGCCCAGTCCCTGGGCGGGGTGACCGGCCTGGCGGACAGGGCATCCTTCATCACCTGATAGGCAAAGCCTCCCCGAGCAGCGAGTGGTTGTCGGGCCATGCTCCGAGGTTACAAGCAAGTCGCTGATAAACCAATCACTTACAACCCCATTTGTCGCTGGCACCCCTTTTCGGATCCCCGGGTCAAGCGATAAAGATGCCGTCAGAAGAGTTCTATCTGCCCGCCCGCCGCTGCGGGTAAACTCAGTACCGCTCGATTTCGCAGATTGTCGCAAAGGATGGAACGGTGGCGCCTTGTGTCAGGAAGGCCCGCGGCAGGCACCTACCAGTGCTTCAGCGCCATCCAGGCGACCAGCACGACCAACCCCGCGCAGGCGAGATATAGAAGCCAGAGTCTGGTGCGGCGCCACAACTGCCGAAACTGCGAAAAAAACTGCTCGGTGAATTCCATGATCTCATCACGCGGCCGAGGCCCCGAGTCAAACGGCGCGTGGCGGTCGCGATGCCTTGGCGGCAGAAGATGCAGGCCACGCTTCCGCATCCAGGGGCGTATCTTGCGCCGGACCGGCGGCACCCAGGGCAGACACAGATTCAGGACCGCCGGCAACAGCCGCAGGAGGGTCCAGCAGACGGCGACCATGGCGAAGTAGGCACACAGCACGACCAGCCGCGGATCGGAGACGGCCGAGGCGAGCCACAGGCGCAGGTGTGAATCCAGCGTGAGCAGGAACGTGGCGATCGAGGGCAGCAGGAGGCTGATCGCCAGGCAGACCAGGTAGTAGATGCGGGGCGGCCGGCCAATGCGGCGGCCACGAAGGAGGCGGGCGGTAAGCCGGCGCTTGCCTGGGAAACTGACCATCGCGAACCCGATCAGGAACAGTGGGATCCCTCCAGGGCCAGGCACGACCGGACCCAGGACAAGGGACATGGCAATGAGTAGCCATCCAAGGGCGTTCTTGGCCACCGGCCATGCATAAACATGCACCAGTCGCTTCCACCGCGACCTTAAAGGTGCCTGCAGTTCACCCGTCATCATGGTACGTGCGTCCTTCCCACGGCAGGATTGTAGCGTATTGCGGCCGAAGTCCCTCAATGGGTGGCACACGCCGGTATTCCGGACTGGGGCGGACGAGCATGGCCATCTCGGCGTACCGATCTGGCCATGCCACCCGGACTGCAAACTGGCATCCAAGGCGCGCAATACACCATCCCCGCAGGCCGGTTGACCGATACTCAGCAGTACTCTGTACCGGCGGCTGTTTCGCCGGAGGGACGGGCACGGTAGGCTTTGGGACATGGCGACCCATATTGGAAAGGTTCTGATTACGCGGCAGCAGCTCGCCCAGCGGGTTGCCGAACTGGGACAGCAGATCACCCGGGATTTTTCGCCGCCCCATGTGCCTGACGGCGGGAAGATCGTGGTCGTGCCGATCATGACTGGTGCGATGGTCTTCTGCGCGGATCTCATCCGGCACATGCCGCTGCGGCTGCGGATCGGGACGCTGCGTGTTTCCAGCTATCCGGGCACCTCGACCACGTCGCGGGGCGTGAAGATGCTGGAGGCCAGCCTGGGCGAAATCTGCGGCCGGCACGTGCTGCTGGTGGATGACATTCTCGACAGCGGAACAACGTTGACCACGGTGACGCCGCAGTTGCGGGAGATGGGGGCCACATCGGTCCGCCGTTGCGTGCTGCTGCGAAAGGATCGGCCCGATGCGCTGGCGACTGAGGTCGATTATGTGGGCTTTGATATTCCAGATGAATTCGTCGTTGGCTACGGGCTGGACTACGATGATTATTATCGGAACCTGCCGGAGATCGCGGTCTTGAAGGTAGAGTGAAGTGCCGGCCGGCGGACAAGGACAGGTATGGCAAACAATATCTCAGATCCAGCAAGGGGCGCAGAGGCGCCCGCCGTGCCGCGCGGCATTGGCCGGCGGCTGATTGCAGGGGTCTGGGCACGCCTGACGCCGATCGTACACCCATTGGACAATGCCGGCGGCTGTGCGGCCGCCTCAACGCTGTCGCTGCTGGTATCCGGGCAGGTGCTGCGCGATGGCGAACTGGTGGAACTGGTCGTCCGGCCCTCGGTGTGGTGGATCGTCTTCACATCCTGGCGCTTCGTGGGGGTGGTCGCCATCCTCGGCCTGGGCGGGTGGCTCATGCCCGACGCTCTACCCATGTCCCGCCGGGCGTGGGGGGAATGGATGTTGCTGGTAGCGTCCACGCGGCTGGTCTGGGCAAGCCTGAAGTGGATGAGCAGGGTGCATATCCTGACCGGCCTGCGCGTGCTGACGCTTTCGGGCGTCTTCAATGCCACCATCTATGAATGTCCACTGCGCAAGCTGGCGAGGGCAAGACTGGTCAGTTCGGTGCGTGAGCGGGTTCTGTTGCTGGGCTCAATCGAGGTGATCCCATGCGAGGAAGAGTTCGCCATCACGGTCTGGCAGACGATCGCCCGCCCGAAAGAGGTATACGAGACGCTGCACGCAGCGATGCGGCGGGCGCGCGAGGGGCCGGGGAAGGGTTGACGCCGCCCGCCGCTTGAGCATGTCGGTGGCGGCACGGTTGACGCGATGCCTCGAAAAATAAACACCCCCGGCCACCGGCCGGGGGTGCTGGGTTAGCTGGATTGGCCTGCAACAGGGAAGATTATTTGGCCTGAGCAGGATCGACAGACGGTTTGGCGGGCTCAACGACGGCCGGGCCGGTGGGTTTCACCTGGGCCGCCTCGCGGTTCTCGCGTTTGATGGCGTCGTAGACTTCTTTACGGTGAACGCTGATTTCCTTGGGGGCGTTGATCCCCAGACGCACCTTGTCGCCGCGGATGTCCACCACGGTAACTTCGATGTCGTCGCCGATCACAATCGTTTCATCGCGTTGACGAGACAGAACGAGCATA
>JBBQTU010000132.1:0-12188 GCA_038213005.1 Tepidisphaerales bacterium
GGTTGTAGGCTCCACTGACCGTCCCCAGACTAAAGTAGTTCGCCCACCCGGACAGCATCCGGTTGAGTTCAACAACTACTTCATCCGTCGGACGGCAGGTACTTCGCCGGTCAGTCGCTTCACTCACCTTTTCGCAGATGCGGATGATCCGCTTCTTCGCCGGACGAACGCCCAGCAGCAGAAAAGGCAGCAGAAAAGGTGACATCCCACATAACATAGACGAGGCGCGCACAGCTAATGGTTATGTCGATGCGACTGGCGCTACGGGCGGGCACATGGGCTTCGACCTGTCGCCCCACCTATCGCCGCTTCAGCCAGACTCCAAACTGCGATGCGAGGGTCTGCTTGTCCATCTCACCTGAGGCTACTTGCAGGGTAACGGTTTCCAGTTCCTGGGGGGTGATGTCATGCTCAATGCCATTGGCGTCGAGGAACACGACGGCGGCGAAGCACGCCGTCCGCTTATTGCCATCCAGAAAAGCATGGCCCATCGCAATGTGGTACAGATACGCGGCCGCCATATCGGCGGGAGTCGGATGGAGAAACTCTGCGCCGAACTGCGCCATGGGCATCGCCAACGCGCCTTCGAGCAGCCGCTGGTCGCGGATTCCGGCGATGCCGCCGAAGTGGCCCGGATAAAGGGTCAAAGCATATTGGCGTTAGGCCGGATGGCCGGTAATGCACGGGAATCGACCAGTTCCCCGGGCGCCAAAGCCATGAGGCGGCGATGTCCTGCTCGACACCGACGATCTGAGATCCTGGCTCCAGCGGCACCTCGAACATCCCGACGACTGACAACCGCCGGGAAACCGTCGGCATTCGCCGCGGCCCGATACACTTTCCACCAGGGACATGTTGCAACAGAAGCTCACCCGCGTGGCGATACCCAGCCGGCGGAGGTGCTTGTCGGTGAGTCGGGGCTGGTCGGCCAACCCGCCGGCTTACGCCGACGGCTCCTTGTTCGTAACCGACAGCCATTCCTGCCAATTATTGATGCGCCGGTCCCTATGCGTCTCAACACGAATGGACCAGGGGCGGCTACTTTGAGATCTCCAGCATGCGGTTCAGGGCGAGGGTGGCGTGCTGCCGCGTCTCTTGATCGACTTTGACTTCGTTGACGATCTTGCCTTCGGCGAGGTTCTCGATGGCCCAGCAGAGGTGGGGGAGGTCGATGCGGTACATGGTTGTACAGAGGCACTGGCAGTCGGAGAGGATGAGGATCTTCTTGCCCGGGTTCTGCTTTGCCAGGCGGGTGACGAGGTGGACTTCGGTGCCGATGGACCAGATGGAGCCGGCGGGGGCGGCCTGGACGGTTTTGACGATCTTGGCGGTGGAGCCGCTGAGGTCGGCTTTCTGGACGACTTCCCAACTGCATTCGGGGTGGACCATGACCGTTACGCCGGGGTATTTGGCGCGGACCTGATCCACGTGTTCGGGACGGAACAGTTGATGGACGGAGCAGTGGCCTTTCCAGAGGATGAAGCGGGCGTCGCGGAGCTGATCTTCGGAGCTGCCGCCGTAGGGCTGGGTGGGGTCCCAGACGAGCATCTGGTCCAGGGGATAGCCCATCTCGAAGGCGGTGTTTCGGCCGAGGTGCTGGTCGGGGAAGAAGAGAATCTTCACGGGCTGACCCGCGCCCTGGGTGAGTGCCCATTCGAGCACTTTGCGGCAATTGGAGCTGGTGCAGACAGCGCCGCCGTGCTGGCCGACGAAGGCCTTGATGGCGGCGGTGGAGTTGATGTAGGTGATGGGGATGATGCGCTGGCCGGGGCAGGCTTCTTCGAGCTCTGCCCAGCAGTCGAGGGTCTGGTCGAGGTTGGCCATGTCGGCCATGGAGCAGCCGGCGCCCATGTCGGGCAGGATGACGCGGACGGAGGGGTCGGTGAGGATGTCGGCGGATTCGGCCATGAAATGGACGCCGCAGAAGATGACGTACCTGGCCCCCTGGTGGGAGGCGGCTTTGCGGGATAGTTCAAAGCTGTCGCCGGAATAGTCGGCGAAATCCAAGACCTCATCCTGCTGGTAGTGGTGGCCGAGGATGACGAGCTGGGAGCCGAGGCGCTGTCTGGCATCCTGGATGCGGATGCGTAACTCGGCGTCGGATAGCTGGTTATAAATGGGGGGGAGAGGTTGTTGCCAGGTAAGTGCCATGTGTGCCAGTCGTTGTGTTCTCACTGTCCAGTTCGGGCGACCCCCTCCCTAACCCTCCCCCAAGGGGGAGGGGCTCAGAAGCCGGACGCCGCTGCGCGGTTAGCGATGGATGATTTTAGGCGAAGCCAAAAAAGAAAAAAGGGCGCGGAGGGGAGGTCCGCGCCCGGAGGTTCCCCGTTAGGGGAATGAGCCCGGGAGGGGGACCCGGGCGTAGGAATCAACGAAAGATTATCGACTACAAATTCAGACCTACGAACGTAGCAAAAGATCTGTCAACAATCCTTCCAAACGGACATTGTGCTTTCTCAGCCGACAAGTGCGTTCTGTGCGTGCGGCCGATTCAGAATTGAATAAGACCGTACTCAGCAGTTGCAGAATAATATAACGGATGGGTCTGGCAAATCAAGCGCAAATTGGCGAGATTTTATTTTGGCTCGGCAGGGCAGTGTCGCAGGGCACTTTTTCGCACCGCGGAGGGAGCGAAAAAGA
Source organism: Tepidisphaerales bacterium (assembly GCA_038213005.1). GTDB lineage: Bacteria > Planctomycetota > Phycisphaerae > Tepidisphaerales > Tepidisphaeraceae > JBBQTU01. The sequence goes on from JBBQTU010000132.1 coordinate 2,641, forward strand.
TCATGCTGCAGGACTGGCGGGCGACGCCGGGTTGGCTACGGGAGCCTTGGCAGGCGTGGCGGGTTTCGCAGGCTGCTTTCCCGACGGGTCCCAATCCAGATTCAGTTGGGCCTGGACGCCGTGGTATTCCTTGGGGAAGACGTAGTCTTTGCGGAGCGGATGGCCCACCCATTCTTCAGCGCAGAGGATGCGCTCGAGATTGGGATGGCCGTCGAAGATGATGCCGAACAGGTCAAACGCCTCACGCTCGTGCCAGTTGGCGGCCGGCCAGAGGTCGCAGACGGTGGGGAGATGGGCAACATCACGGTCGCAGAAGACTTTGACCGCGAAGGTGTGCTTCAGTTCGAAGCTGTAGAGGTCGTAGACGACGGCGAGCTTCTTGTCGGCGGCGTAGTCCACGCCGGAAAGGCATGCCAGCCAGTCGAGCTGCAGGGCAGGATCGCTGTGGACGAACTCGGCCAACTCGCGCCAAGTCTCGGCGGCGACATGCACGCGCGGATGCTTGTCGGTTCCGCCGGCCTCCGCTGGGAAGGCGGCCAGGATCCTTTGGCCGAACCGGGCTTTCAACATCTCGATGATCTGCTGACTATTCATCCATGTCCTCTTCGCGGGTTGGGAGTATATTGGAATTGGCGGCGGCGCTCCATAGCTTGGGGGTGGGCGCAGAGATCGGTTGGCGACACCGCGGCTGGCTCGGCTAGAATGGGTACCCGATGAACTCACTGAAGGGACAAATGCTGATTGCCTCGACCCGGCTGCTGGACCCGAATTTCTTGCAGGCGGTGGTGCTGATGGTGCAGCACAACAAGGACGGGGCGATGGGGCTGATCCTGAATCGGCAGACGGAGGTGGCGGTTGGCGATGCCTGGAGGCAGGTGAGTCAGTCGCCGTGCGTGCGTGAGGAGAACCTGTATATCGGCGGCCCGTGTGAGGGGGTGCTGATGGCGCTGCATACATTTCCAAGTGCTTCGCAGGTGGAGGTGTTTCCCGGTCTGCACTTCGCGACCGAGACGCAGCACATGGAATGGCTGCTGCAGCAGGCAGAGACGCCGATGCGATTTTTCGTGGGGTACGCGGGCTGGTCGCCGGGGCAACTGGAGACGGAGATGGAGAGCGGGTCGTGGATCGTGACGGCGGCGACGATGCAGCGGATCTTCATGCCAGATGATGCGCAGTGGTCAAGGATCAAACGGGAACTGGCAATGGCGGCGATTCTGCCGAACTACAATCCGGGGATCATTCCGCCGGATCCATCGCGGAACTGAAGTGGCGAAAAAAAAGTGGTTGCGACGGCGCGTAAGCCGAATTCTGTTCCTGTTCCCGAAGGATCAGGGGCGGCCATTTCTCTGTGGTCGGCGTTGCCGCTGACCTCTGGACGGACGACGCCGTTTGGCGTCACACGTCTCTTGCGACCTACCCGCGAAGCGACTTGCGTCCGCCTGGGGCATCAGGCGCCGGCCCGAAGGCCGGTTCTCCGCATATTTGGTCTTGCTGCCGGTGGGGTTTGCCATGCCATCGATGTCACCATCGACGCGGTGCGCTCTTACCGCACCATTTCACCCTTACCCGTCTTTCGACAGGCGGTATCTTTCTGTTGCACTTTCCGTCGGAGCCCAAAGGACTCCGCCTCGCCGTTAGCGAGCACCGTGCCCGCGAGGCGGTCGCCCGCCTCGTGCAGTTCGGACTTTCCTCATCCCGACGAATCGGGACGCGGCCGTCACCGCCGCCGCAACCGGACTTATTGTAGCCTACATTGCCCGAAGCCGACAGCGTGGAGCCAAGGCAATCGCGAGTAGCCATCGTGGGCTGGTCGTAGGGCAGAAAAGCGACTACAAAGTCGCTTCTACGTAGCTGCGACTTTGTCGCAGTGCGAACACCGGCGACTTCCACTCGCTCGCGATGCGCTGTTTCGAACCAATCGCAAGCTGGCTATTGCCTGGAGGGACTCTTAAAATCCGCCCCCACATGGCCGCCAAAGCGCGTAATGATCTGCTGGACCGTCTGGTTTACGCGGCCCTCCGCTGCTTTTCGGGGTTTCTGCACTGTTTTCCGATCTCATGGAACCTGCTGGTGGCGCGATGCCTGGGCTCGCTGGTTTACACGGTAGACAAGAAACACCGCAACCGGATTCTGCAGAACCTCAGGCACAGCTTCCCGGAGATGCCAGAAGCCCAGCGGCGTACGATGGGCCGGCAGAGCATGGGGCATCTGGTGATGCTGGCAATCGAGATCCTGTTCACGACCAGGCTCATCCGTCTGGAGACGTGGCGAAGCCATGTTGAGCTGGACAATTTTCAGCCGGTGCTGGATCTGCTGGTTCGCCAGAAGACGGGGATGCTGATGCTCACCGGGCATTACGGCAATTGGGAAGTGCTGGGCTATGTGCTCGCGACGTTGGGCCTTGAAACCACCAGTGTCGCCCGCCCGCTGGATAATCCTTACGTGAATCACTGGATCCTGGGCGTCCGCGAGAAACAGGGGCAGCGGATCGTTGCCAAGAAGGGGGCGACGGAGGATGTGATCAAGGTGCTGGAGGAGAACGGAGCGGTGGGGCTGATCGCCGATCAGAACGCAGGCTCAAAGGGAGTGTTCGTAGACTTTTTCGGGCGCAAGGCGAGCACGTATAAATCGATCGGCCTGCTGGCGATGCAGTACAACGTCCCGGTGGTGGTGGGCTATGCCCGGCGGACCAGCAAGCCGTTTTCCTTCCGCATCGGCACGCAGGACATCATCTACCCGGCCGACTGGGCCAACCAGGACGACCCGCTTCGGTATATCACGCAGCGATACACGACCGCGATCGAACAGATGGTCCGTGATGATCCTGCGCAGTATCTGTGGGTTCACCGGCGTTGGAAGACACGGCCCAAGGGCGAGCAGCCTGGGCTCTATGATTGACGCCCCGTGCCTCATTTCCTCAGAGTCCCAGAGTCTCTCGATATAGGGTCATCACTCGATCCCACGTGAATCGCTGGGCGACGATCCGGCGGGCTTCGGTGACGAGTTGATCTCGCAGCAATGGATCGGCGGCAACTCGCTCGATGGCTGTCGCAAGAGCGGCCACATCGCCGATGGGGGACGTCAGGGCCGTTTGGCCATCCTGAACTACGTCGCGGATGCCCGGAGCATCGGTAGCGATAATGGGCACGCCGGCCGCCATGGCCTCAAGGAGGACCATGGGAAAGCCCTCGGCCTCAGAGGGTAGCGCGATGGCGTCGATCTGCGAGAGGGCATCCTCAGGGCGACCCACCATGCCGTGCAGAGTGACCCGGTGAGCCAGTTCAAGCCGCGCTACGGTCTGCTCAATGCGCGCGCGGTCGGGGCCTTCGCCGAAGATGTGCAGGGTGACAGAACCTTGAACGCGCGACATCGCGCTGACGAGGTCGGGCACGTGCTTCACCGGGTCGAGCCGGCCGATGAAGCCGATACAGAACTCACCGGCCGAGGGGATGCGCGTGATGCTCTGGAATCGACCAACATCGACCGCGTTGGGAATCACGACGATGCGACGGCGTGCGATCAGCGAGCGCGTGTGGGCGCAGTCGGCCACGGACTGCGAAGGGACGATGATGCGCTCGGCGCGACCTTGCACGGCCGCCTGCATCCACCAGTGCCATGCGGGTCGGCGCTGGGTGGTCTGGATCGCCTGGAAATAGCGGCCGCGGGGATGGCGGAGGGACGTCAGGGCGGCGGCCGCGTTGGCGTGGACGAGGAAGCTCAGGACGGTGTCGAACCGGTGATCGCGGATCAGGCGAGATAGTGCGGCGATGATGCGAAGATTGGTGGGACCGGAGGCACCCAGCGCCGTGACGGCCAGCCCGGCCGCCTCGATCTCGCCCGCCAGCGGGCCACGCCTGGCGAGGCACGCAACCTCCACATGCACGCCCGGCGCGCTGAGTCGGGTCGCGACATCGCGGACGACCGTCGGCGTTCCGCCGCGCTGGAGGTCGGTGTTCAGGATCAGGATGCGACGCTCGCTCACGCTTTTGGCTCCTGGCGATTGAACCGGACGACGGCGTCGTAGTATTTGCCCAGCCCGCGGTTGCGCAGGGCGGGGATCGCAATGCCCAGGTTCAGCAGCCACCTGGCGCGGCCCAGCGGCCAGACCTCGCCTGCCGGCCGGGCGATCGCCCGGACCATGGCCGCCGCCACCTCCTCGGCTGTCTGCGACTTGATGAGGCCGTCGGTTGGCGGCATCTGATGACTTCCCAGTTGCTCCGCCGTCTGGCGAAACTCGGTCTTGGTCGGCGTAGGGTGAACCGTCGTCACCGAAATCTGCTGGTCGCGCAGTTCGATCCGCAGCGCCTCGGCGATCGCCAGTTGGGCAGCTTTGGCGCCGGAATAGACGCCGATGAAGGGCGTGCCGCAGCGGGCGGCGGCCGACGAGACGATCATGATCTGCCCGCGCCAGCCATCGCGCAGGTCCTGCTTCGCCATGACCGGCACGGCGTGGCGGATGCACTCGGTGGTGCCGACGACGTCGATGTTGAATAGGGCGCGGACCTCGTCGGGCTGCGTCTGGTCAACCCGCTTGTAGATGCCGTAGCCGGCGTTACAGACGAGCGTATCGAGCCGGCCGAACCGAGCGACTGTTTCCGCGACAGCCCGCCGACAGTCATCGGGCATGCCGACGTCCGCGCGGACGACCAGATGCCGGCCGCCAAGGGAGGCGTTGAGTTCGCTGAGGCGATCTTCGCGGCGGGCGCACAGGGCAAGCCGGCAGCCGGCCGCGTCAAGGGCGACCGCCAGACTGCGTCCGATACCGGCGCTGGCGCCGGTAATGAGCACGACCATATCCTGAAGGGCTCGGGCCATGGCAGCGACTCTAGCTCTGGGGAGCGAGTTTGTCATCGCCGTGCTGCGCCGTGATGTGAGGATTGCAGCCACAGAGTAGCCGCAGTGATAGGATGTTGATCACAAAGGCAGGTGACGCATGACGGTAGCGAATCTGAAGGTCGGCGGCCGGGAGTACGTGTTGATCCCGAAGCGAGAGTTCTCGCGTCTTTGCCGGGGGGACTCGCTGTGCCGGAAACTTCGGGCCGAAGACCGGGCTTTGGGTGAATTGGCAAGCAAGCGGCTGCGCGCTTTCCGGCAAGGCGACCGCAAAGGCATCCCTCTGGAACAGGTCAAGCGAGAACTGGGGATCTGAGGCGATGCGATATGCGGTTTCCCTAATGCGCGCAGACACTACTCCTGTCGCAGGGCTCGCAGTGCGTCGCGGGGGACGGCTAGCGGGATGGCGCAGAGGGTTGCGAGGCACCCGACGGTGCCGATCAGGGTCATGCTGATCGCCATGGCACGCAGGGCGGGATGCTCCATCACAACAAGGGCCGCGATGATCGCTGAGGCGGATCCGATGAGCAGGCCCGCCAGCAGGAGCGTCGCCTGTTCGCCGGCCAGGAGCAGGCCGATTTGGCGTCGCGTGAAGCCCTGGGCGAGCATGATCGCCAGTTCGCGGCGGCGCTCGAAGGCATGGCGAAGGAGGATCGCCACCTGGCCGGCGGAGCCCAGGGCCAGGCCCAGGCCGCCCAGGAGGAGGAAGATCGACATGTAGAGCCGCTGCACGCCCAGCACGCGATCGAGAATCGCTTCTACAGGTTCGGCCGATACGCCGAAGTCGCCCAGCGTCCGGAGCAGCGACTGGCGTACGGCATCGAGTCGGCCGGCCGGGACATCCAGCAGAAAGACGGTGGGACGGCCTGCCTGCGGGAATTGGCGGGCGAAGTTTTCTCGGGACATCAGTACTTCAGCGGAGAAGAGGCCGCCTTTGACCACGCCGGCGAGTCGGATGCGCAGCGGAGCGCCGGCCGGGCGGGGCAGGTCGAAGACCTCGCCGAGGCTGCGATGCAGGATCCACTGCATGCTCTCGGCATCGCCGAAGATGGGGATGGCTCCGTCGGGGTCGGCTTGCGTGAGGATCTGCCACGGGTCGTCCGAGGGCTTCCAGGTGTGAACGGTGAACCCGCCGCGGGCGATGAAGCGGGCGTCGACGCCGAGAATCTTCGCGCCGGCCGGGCGGGCGAGGTTGAGACAACTGACGTCGCCCTCTCCCGCTTGCAGCAGTGATTGCACGTCGACGCCCTGCCATGAGGACTCATCTTCGGCGGTGAAGCCAAGCTTGCGCCGGCCGGCCGGGGTCGAGAGGTCATAGCCGGGTGGGACCATGAGGGTCACCTTCATGGCATATCCGCCGGAGGGCGATGAGCGATCGGCCAGCGACATGGCACTGGCGGTCGGGCGATAGAGCGCGACGCCGATGAGGATGAAACTGGCCGAGGCGAACAGGCCCGCCGTGAGCAGGCTGCGCAGCGGGCGGGCGGCGAGGTTGGTGGCGATCAAGGCTCTCGTGTTCCATGTCGCGGTCAGAGTATTGACCGCGACATGGAAGATTGCGGCGCGGAACCAAGCCAGGCCGGCGATCAGGAGCAGGCCGCCGGCGGGGAAGAAGACGTCGGTCGGGGAGATACGCGGATTCCATTTCGGCAGAAGCAGACACGCGATGCCGCCTGCCAGAGCGAGGATCGCCAGCAAACGTGCGATGACGGCCCTGCGTGGCTTGGCGACATCGCCGCCCGATGGTGCACCGGCGAGCAGTCTCGCCGCGGGCTGGCGCAGGACGCCGCGCATCGCCAGAGCCGCGCACGCGATGCCGCCCAGCAGGCACGCCACCGATGCTGCGGCGAGCGTCGCGGGCTCGACATGGACGCGAAGATCGGGCACTGACCATGGCATGCCTTGGCCGCTGGCCAGCAGGTGCAGCACTGTTCGCGCATAGCCCACCGCCAAGGCGAGGCCGAGGGCGAGGCCCACGAGTAGTGTCAGCGTCAACTCGCCACCCAGCATCAGGACCGTCTTCCTGCGAGACAGGCCGCAGGCGAGCATCAGTCCCAGTTCGCCGGAGCGCTGCTGCACGCCGAGGCGCACCAGGGTTGCCACCATCGCCCCGGCCGAGATGACGATGAAGAAGCTCATGGAGGCGAAGAGCATGCCGAAGTCGGCCGAGCCTTGGGATGCGGTCATCGCCTGCTGACGCACGGGCCTCAGGTCGAATCCCTTGCTGCGTGGCGGGAGCAGTCGGGGCAGAGCGTCGGCGATCGCCGCCTGGGTGGCGGCCAGGTCGCGATGAGCCGGCGGCTGGATGCGGACGCCGGTGATGTAGCGGCTGTCGCCCGGGCTGGCCGCGTGCCACATCTGACGCATCGCCGACATGGCGACAAAGGCCTTGGGAGCCGGGCCGTGCTGGTCCCAATAGGTCTCATCCCGCGGTTTCACTCGCGCCAGATCGATCGGAAACGGGGCATCCCAGGCGTCGATCCGCTTGGCGGTGCTGATGCCTTCGAGCTGCGGCACCATCTGCTGATCGGGGATGGGCACCACCCGGCGGACCTTGAGGTTTAGCGACTGCGTGGAGTAGCTGCCATCGGCGGCCGGGACGAGGTAGTCCAGTGTGATCGAGTCGCCCGGCTGAGCTGCGAGATCTTCGGCGAGCCACTGGGTCAGGTCGATGTGGCCCTCGGGCACATCGTCAGCAGACTGGCCCGCAATCATGGCGTAGGCGGCCGACGTTTTTCGCGACGGGTCGGCGATGGTCATCGCGATGTAGACGCTGGTGGTCTGGGCCGGGGCATCCATAGCCTTGGCGGCGGCCGTGGCCGCGGTGACGGTTGCATCACTGAGCAGCAGGCCGGTATCCTGCACATAGATGGATGAGTTGGCGGCTTGCAGACGCAGACCCAGGTCGGCGAGCGTGAGTGTCTGTCTGAGGGTTGCGTCGACCGGTGCTGCCTTGGGCGGCTGGGCGGCGACCAGGAGAAGATTGGCGGCCGCGGGCTGGCCGATGGCCTCGGCGAGCGTGGGGCGATCGATGAGCAGGTTGCGGGGAATCTGCTGATCCTGGGCGAGACTGAACCTGGCCGGCCCCGCATCGTCCAGGATGGCTGCGACCTGCAACCGCATCGGTCGAAGCACCTGATCCGCGCGGCGCTGGGCGAACAGCGTGGCGTCGGCCTGCCCGGGCGAGCGAGGCAGGAGGATGATCAGGTCATCGCCGGCCTTGAGGCCATACTGCCTAGCGGTGGACTGCGAGACGGCAACCTGTCGGCCGGTCAGGCGGGGTAAGGGAGAGTCGGGGAAGAGCCGCTGAGAATCGGCGTCGACGCCCAGGAGTGTGAATCCGGGAATGGGTGGCGAATCGTCGCGGGTGCGGAGGCTGGCTTGCACCTGGAGTACCGCAACGGCCGAGGGACTGCTCAGCCGCTTGTTGACCCGCTCTGCGAGGTCGGCAGGGAACAGACGGTTCGGCGTGGCGGCCAATTCGGTCTGCCCGAGTTGTGACAGCAGAAGCCGGGCCAGCGAAACTCGCATGGAGTCGCCAATGATCAGGGCGCCGGCCAGCACAGCGACAGCGATGGCGAAGGCCGCAGCCAGCGCAGTGGCCTGTCGCCAGCGATGAGCCAGCGAGCGGCGAATGACGAGGATGGGGGAGAGGTGGGTCATGGGGTTAGCGTTTAATCTTGCACTTGGGCAGGACTTCCTGAAGTTTCTTCACGCCTTCACGAACGTCAAAAGCAGGAGAGGGAATGTTGTGCGCATTGGGCGGTCCTTTCGAGAGCAAAGCCACAGGCGGTATTGTACTGCAAAACAAGGTTGATCGTGGTCGTCCTTTCTTGATGAGAAGACGCAAGAGGGCCTCTTGTCAACTCATCGCCGGAGTGCTGCTTGCAAATCAGGAATCAATTCCTGATCTGCAAGAATGGCAAGTCGGGACATGCGGGCACGAGGGGCGTGCCCGTTTGTCCGGGCGGCCCTTGGGACTGCGGTGGCATGCCCCCCGCCTTAAGACTGGAGTCATGCCTGCCTACTTGACTCTCTCGCCAGACGAGCCCATCTGCGCAAGCTGTGCCCTTCCACTCCAGCCGGGCTTGCCCGGAAAAACGGGCACGCCCCGGGCTGGGATCGCTGATGCCCACGCAGCACGCGGACCTGCTGGAGGTGCCGCTGCGGAAGTATGAGCCCCTGCCCGGCGAGCGGCTCAAGGACTGCCTGGCCTACCGCACCGGCAAGACCGTCTTCGGCCACGAGCGGACCATCGTCATCACCTACAACGAGAACCTGCTGGCCGGGCAGATGCAGGGATTGAGCGGCAACCTGGAAAAGACCCGCCAGCGTCTGGCGGAGATCCAACAGGTGTTACGTCGGCGACGGGAGGGACGGACCAAGGGAGGCAAGCCGCCCACCGTCGCCTCGGTCAAACAGCAGGTGCAGCAGGCCCTGACCCGGCAGTGGATGAAGGGCCTGTTCCAATGGGAGGTCGCCCTGGAGGATGGCCTGCCCACGCTCAGCTACCGCACGGACGCGGCCGCCCTGGGTCGGTTCGTGCAACTACACCTGGGCAAGACCATCCTCTTCACCGACAACGATGGCTGGAGCAACCAAGAGATCGTGCTGGCCTAGACCCAGAACTCGCAGCTGCAGCGGCCGATGCACCACAAGTGGATCGACCTGAACATGCCCAGGAGGGACGAGCTCCAGGGCGGCAGAACGGAGCA
>JBBQTU010000133.1:0-12128 GCA_038213005.1 Tepidisphaerales bacterium
CGCCCGCACAGGAGCAGTTGAAACGGGCGCTGCCGCATACGTAGTGCGCGGCGTCCTCGCCCGCACAGGAGTATCCCACGGCTCCCCTCGGAGGTCACGCCCTATCCATCGGCTGCCCCCGCATCGCTACCGCGCCGCCGCCGCCGTCTCGAAGACGCCCGACCACTGCCTGGCTGCCCGTGTCTTCCAAGCCCCCGTGTGCCAGGCGTATCCGGCAATCAGCGGCACCGCCAGCGTCGCCTCGCTGTAGACCATCTGTTCATAGACCGTATCCACCTTGCCCCAGCTACTGGCTTCCTTGAGCGTGCTGCTGGACAGGGCCCCGTCGCGCACGTCTGCGACCGTGACCTGGACGGCGTACTTGTGCATCGGCACCGGCTCGCCCAGCATGTCGGCCGCCACGACCGTGTCCTGCACGAAGTTCTTCGGCACGCCTCCGCCGATCATGAACAAACCCGTCTCCTTGCTGCGGATCTTGAGCTGGGTCAATTCGTAAAAATCCTTCACGCTGTCGATGCTCAGGTGCGGGCGATCCTGCCGGGCATGTTGATGAGCCACCAGGCCAAACCCCGCCGAGCAGTCGGAGAATGCCGGACAGAAGATCGGCACGTCCTTGCGATAGGCTTCCAGCACCATGCTCTGGGCTTGGGGATGCTCATTTGAGAGGTACCGCCCCATCTCGCGGATGAATTCTCGCGAGGAATGTGGCCGCGGCTCCAGTTCATCCGCGATGTGCTGCGTGGTCTGGTCGCAGACGCGCAAATCATCTTCGCTGATCAGCGTGTCGTAGATGCGATCGATCTGCAGGTCCCGGAGCTGGTCATCGTGCAGTCCGGCCTTGAGGAAATCCGGGGCCATATAGTGCCGGAATCCCAAAGCTTCGAAAAAGTCCTGGTCGACGATGTTGGCGCCGTTGCTGACGATGCAGTCGACCATGTTGCTGCGGATCAGCTCAACGAAGACCTGCTTCAGCCCCGCGTTGACCAGCGACCCGGCCAGACACAGGATGATCCCGCAGTCACCGTCGCGCAGCATGCGCTCGTAGATGTCCGAAGCGCGAGCCAGATCACGCGCGCTGTAGGACATCGACCGCATCTGCTCGATCAGCGGTGCGACATTGTGTCGCTTGATGTCCAGATGCTCCACCGGATGTGTCAGAAGTTGTGCTCGGTTGAGTTCAGCGTTCATCAGCATAGGGGTCTCCTAAAGGTGACAATGATTATAAGCGCACACCCAGCGCCGTGTGTATGCGCCATCGTGACAATCTTTGCCGGCCGGCGGAGCGAAGCGAACTCAACGTTGGGAAGCAAGTGCCGCCGGTGCCCCCACCGGCGGGCCTCAGCCAACGACCAAGAGCGCCAGCGACGAAACGCTCCATCGGCTGCCAACATCGTCGCCCGGATCTCTGGGCACGCCCGTTAGCCGCCGGCAATGGAAGCGAAATCATTGTTTGTCCGGCCAGTATGACAATGATATCATCTGGGGAAGGTGAATGATGAGATCGGCACAGACCCGTATTGAGAAACGATTGGCCACGCTGGAAATGACCGTAGCGGAGTTGCGCGGCTCTGGCGCCAAACCTTGGTGGGAAAGCATCGCTGGTTCGTTCGCCGGTGATCCAGCTTTCGCCCAGGCAATGAAGCTCGGCGCGGATTACCGCAAGTCCACCCGTCCTCGCTGCGGCGGCAAACAGCATGTACATCCTTGATAAGGATCATTTGACCTTTCTTGAGCGAGCAACCTCCACGGAGGCGATACCTTTGGTTCGTAGATTGGCCGAGATTGCACCCTCGGATGTCGCGACAACGATCATCACGTACGAGGAGCAAACCCGAGGCTGGATGGCGTACCTCGCGAAGTGCCGAACACTCGGGGCGCAGGTAGAGGCCTATCGCCGGTTGGAGAAGCATCTGGCGACCTTTCGCCACATTCTGGTACTGGGATTCGCTGAGCCGGCCGCGGTTGAGTATCAACGACTGGCCCGTCTCAAACATAAGTGCGGCACCATGGACCTGAGAATCGCGGCCATTGCTCTGTCGCTGAATGCCACGTTGTTGACGCGAAACCAAGCCGACTTCTCGCCGATATCCGGACTTCGGACAGCGGATTGGACTGAGTAGCGAACTGTTGCCGGCGACATCGAGCCACCGTTGCACCATAGAAACGTATGGATTTGCACGAGGTTGGGAAAGGGGCAAAGGCGGCTGTGTGGCAACATTGCGGGATTGTCGAGCCACACTCACAACGCCCCAGCCAATGTCCCGCGGGTCAGTCGCGTCGGCACGTTTGCCTCTTTGGGGCCCGGCGATCCTGCACGCCACCTGTGCTGCTGAGAATCCCTTGGCGTGCACGCAGAGCCGCTTACCATTATTGCCCGACCTCGCGAAGTCAGGCCATCAGCCATTGCCCGCGGCCGCCGGTTCGATTCCGGGTCCAGCACTGCGCGCCAGTCGGCGCATCTCCAGCAAAGCCAGAACCAGGCACGCCAGGACCAGCCACGCGGCGTGCGGATGGATCGCCACGAGCGCCGACCAAGGCGGTATCAGCCGCCCGCGACCCTGCAGCCGCATTAGGACCAGCGTCAAGGGTCCGATCGCGCTCAGGGCCGCCCAAGCAAATAACAACCGGTAGTTGAGCACGGCAGGGGCGGCCATGCAGATGGCAGCCCAGATCAGGTAGCGAGAGGTCATCCGCGGCATGAACACATACATCGCCAGCCAGAAAATTGCAGTCCCCAGGACGAACGCTCGCTTCCAGTCAGGCCCCCGAGTGGTCCACCATGCGGCAAGAAAGACGACGCTCACCGCCGGCGCGATCAGGATGGCCTCGACGGGAACGAATCCCATGATCAGTTGATGGGGCTGCCACCCAAGGTAGTAGCTCGCCAGTTGCGGCAGGTTTTCACAGAACCGCCGCGCGAGCGAATCAAACTTCTCGGCACCGTAGAGGATGCCGACGCGCAGCGGCGCCAGACTTGCGTGCATGAGCCAGGGAGCCAGGCCCACCAGCATCCCCAGGCCCAGCCCCAGCGTCCACCTCGCTGCATCGCCCCACTGTTTGCGTAGCAGGGGCACGAGCACAAAGAACGGCACGACTGCCAGCGACTGCCCCTTTATCAGGATGCCCAGCGCGACCAGCGCGCCAGCCAGCCCCCACCGTCCCTTCAGCACGGCAAGGGTCGCCCCCAGGCAGATGGCGGCGGACCATGAATCCCATTGCGGCACTCCGTAACCCACCACAATCACCATGGGATTCAGCCAGATCATGGTGGCGCACGCCAGGGCCTTGCCTCGGCTGCCGCCAAGCTCGATCACGATCCATGCCGCAATCCCCGAAGCGATCAGTTCGGCCACTGCGTTGAGCGTCAGAAGCGGTGCGATAAAACCCAGGTCGTCTTGCCATTGGGTGGTGCCGGGGTATCGAGCCATGCTGATGCGATACCACCCCTCCATCGCCCAAAGCCGCAGTGGCATGTAGTCGATCCGCCCATGACGGGGCGGTCTTCCATTGTTCAGGTCATCGGCCGTCTCGTCGATCACCGCGACAACGCCACGCTCCGACGAGATGCGCCCCCACGCCCAACGGTTCGCCATATCCCACGAACGCATCACGGGGAACGCCTCCCACATGACGCATCGTGCCCCGACGCCGGCAAGGAGCAGTATCGCGACCAGCCAGAGCCATCTCCCGGCGACGGGCGCACGGCCGCCGACGGAGATACTGTTGATGGGCAGCGTTTTGATGGGCAGCGACGACTTTTCGAGCATGGATCACGCAGAATACGGGACACCGGCAACGCCAACAAGTGACGGTCTGGCAAGTCGGTCTGGCAAATCCCCGAATCAGTGCGAGGACACCGCGCCGCGACATTCTGCAGCATCTCCCCGCCACACGACGTGCTTTCCCGGCCCTCGCCGGCCCCGGCCCACACACTGCTTTGATGCTGCGCTGCTCCGGCCAGCCCGTGACGACCGCTCAACTCTCGCCGAACAACTCATCCACCACATCGCGAAGGGTCAGGATTCCCTGTGCCGTGCTGTATTCGTCCACTACGGGCCGCAGCGCCAGGGCCGTTGGCAACGGGGACGCCTAAGCGGACGCAGCTAGTGTTATTGGCGGGGTTCGGTCCCGAACTGCTTGTCACGCGAACTGGGAATGAACCGGGGCGCAGTCAGCACTTCGCTTCACACATCGGCGTTTCCGGTTTCGGACGGCCTGCCTGCTGGACGGTGTGTGCATCGCCCCCCCCAATCAGCACTTAACTCCTGATCTCACAACGCTCCACGCCTGACCCCTCCCCCTCTCGTGCAAACCTGCGTATCTGCCCCATCTCGCGCCCTGAGATGCCCCGCACCGCTCAAGATGCCGTTCCGTTCTGCGTTTTACGTTCTCGCTCCTCACCGGCGAAGCCTGCGCATCCAGCCCGCGCGGTCACCCGCGCCGCCGACACCCTGTCCCAGATTCCCGGGCGACTGGCCGCGCTTGCGCGGGTATACTTTTCCAACTGTGAACCTGATCGCCACTCACTACACGCCGGAGGAGATTGAGGCCAGGCACGACACTGTCCGGCGGCGGATGCTGCGCGACTCGATTCGGGTCCGCGAAGGCAACTTCCACTCGGTCTGCGACAAGGACATCCAGATTCTCTTTCGCATCTATGACGAGGTGTTCTTCCATGGCGAACTTGGCGCTGAGGTGCTCCGCAGAACGGGCGCGCCGCTGACGCTGCATGCGTCGGGGGCGATGACGCGGCTGGGAGGTAAGACCACGCAGTTCCGCCAGCGGACGGCGACGGGGATCAAGACGAAGTATGAGATCGCAATCTCGGGGCGGCTACTGCTTTCATCCTTTGCCGGCGAGGGCCGGGCGGTCATGGTCAGCGGGCTGAGCTGCGGGGATCGGCTGGCGGCGCTGCAGCGGATCATGGAGCACGAGCTGGTTCACCTGGCGGAGTGGCTGACGTTCGGGACATCAAGCTGCGCCAAGACGCGTTTCATGACTCTGGCACAGCGGATCTTCGGGCACCGCCAGCGATATCACCAACTGGTTACGCCTCACGAACATGCCGCGACGAAGTTTTCGCTGAAGGTCGGCGACCCGGTGGCGTTCAGCTTTCAGGGGCAGGCAATGCGAGGGTTCATCAACCGCATCGGCGTTCGTGCGACCATCCTGGTCGAGCAGGCACAGGGGACGCGATACTCCGACGGGAGACACTACACGAAGTACTACGTGCCGGTGAGCCAGTTGAAGAAGCCGCTGGGCGAGACTGGCGAATGATCCCAGGCTGCCGTCGCCACCTCCTGCGCGCGCTGGCTGACGCAGAACTGCAGAAACCAGAATGACGAATCAAATCCGAATGCAGGGGGCTCGAACTGAGACTCTGGGGTGCCTGAGTTTTTTTTCTTCAATCGTCGATCATTTTGCGGGCGCGGTGACCGGGTCGGCGGCCGGGGTGAAGTCGGGGATGATTTCTTTGCGGAGCTGCTCGAACTGCGGGCGCCATTTCGCTCCGCCGACACCGTCGCCTTCGCGGATGTAGAGCAGCTTCAGGCCGCTCCTGGTGTCTTCCATGATTTTGGCGGCGTTGGAAGTCGCGGGGTCCTTGGCTCGCTCGACGTTGCCGCGATAGAGCTTGTAGGTGGCTTCCCAGTACTGCGGGTTGTCTTCCAGCACGGTCTCGCCGTCGCGGGTGACGGGGGTGCGGGGCATGCCCAGCTTGCGGTCGCTGAGGAGCCGGCCGAGCTTTGCACTGGCCTCCTCGTAGTTGCCCAGTTCGTAGTTCAAGAGGCCGATGGCGTAGAAGACGCTCACGTCGCCAAAGCGCAGGTCGGCCTTGGCGGGGTCTACCGTCTGCTGCCATCGCTTGATGTTCTCGTCGGAGAGCAGGTTCTGGTAGAGGGCCAGGGCCTGTTGGAGTCCGGCGATGCGTTTGTCGCGGTCGGTTTCGGCCATGGCGGCCTGCTGCTTGGTGGCGGCGTCGAACATCATGTACTGATACGTGTATTTCTTGATGTTCGGGTCGGCATTGTTCTGTGACCACTGCACGAGAGGTCCGCTGAGGTCGGCGCGTGCCTTGAGCAGTTTGCGGACATGATCGGCGTCGCCGTCGCGGCGGGCGACATCGAGGTCGGCGTCAAGCTTCTTGAGCAGGCCAAAGATGATCTGGGCGCCTTCGTTGCCACCCTTGGTCTTGAGCAGGTCCAGCAGGGTTGAGGTGGCCTCGGCGTTGCGGCTCATCGCCATCAGCGCGTTAACGCGATAGAAGAGCGCCTCGGCGAGCAGCTCGTCGGCTCCGGGCGAACCTTGGACGACGGTCTCGAAATCCTTCAGTGTGGCGATGACTTTGGCGGGGTCGGTCTCGCGGGCGAGGCCGGCGGCGGTCAGCTTCGCCCGGGATTCCATGAGGTGGAAGCGCGCTTTGTCGGCGTCGGTGGTGGCGGAGGCCAGGCCGGTCTTGGCGGCGGCGGAGATCTCGTCAGTGAGCTTGAGAATCTCGGCGGACATAGCAGCCTTCTGGGCCTTGTCGGGCGTGGCGTCCATCTGCTGCTTGAGGGTGACCATCAGGAAGAAGCGGGCCAGGGCGCTGCGAGAATCGGCGGCCGGGACCAGGCGATAGACGCGTACGGCGTCGGCGAACTTGTCATCACGCTGGAGACGGCGGGCGTAGTCAAACGCCAGGTCGTTACGCTTGAGCTGGTCGACGCCGGCCGCCAGGATGCGGTCGAGCATCTTGTCGGCGTCGGCATCTTGCGGATTGGCTTTCTTCAAGCGGGCGATGTCGCCCAGGGCGTTGTTCAGGGCGCCCTGACGATTGGCGTCGTTCTCGCCCTTGGTGGTGGTGATGTAAGCCATGTAGGCGCGGGCGGCTTCGAGGTCCTTGCCCTGCTTCTCAAGGAGCTGAGGAAGCACGACGCCGGCGGCCTCGGCGAGTTGCTTGTCGACGGCTAGCGCGCCCTTGCGGGCGAGGATTTCCCTGGATGCCTCGACGCCGCGCTCGAGCATCTTCGGATCGGGCTTTTCGTCGGCCGGTTTGGCGAGTTCACTGAGGCCGCGCTGCAGCAGCGCCTGCAACATCAGCGGCTCCAGTTCCGCCATCGATGCACTGTCCGGCAGGGACTTCACGAGCTGTTCGAAGATGATGCTGCGCAGGCCGGGGCGTTCTTTGGCGAGATTCTGAAGGACGGTGGTGGCGCGTTTCTGGGCGGCTTCCTTGGCGGCCGGGTCGGTGGCGGCGTCGGCCTCGGCGGCGGCGAGGCGATATTGCAGCATGGACATCGCGGCCTGGGCACCGGCGCGGATGCTCTTGTCCTGCGGCAGGTTGATGAGCTGCCATTTCTCCAGTTCAGGCAAGGCGGTTGTCGCCACCTCCATGTGCTTGCCCAGCAGGTCGGCGACGACGGCGAAGTAGCGGGCATCATATTGTTCCAAGACGGTGGGCGCCGGGACGATCTCCTTGCTGGGGTTGTCGGCGACCCCGGTCAGCGTCTTTTTGGCCTCGGCGAAGGCGCCCTTGGCGAGTTGGAGCTTGCCGATGCGAAGGCGGACGGCGGCCTCCACCTGAGAGTCGGGGCTGTTCCATTCTTCAAGGCCCTTGATGGCTTCGTCGGCGACGGCGACGCGCTTGGGGTCGGCCTTGTCGATGGCCATGGCTCGGTAATAGTCGGCCATGAACCGGGTGTAGCGGGCGGTGGTGGCAAGGTTGTCCATGGCCTGCCAGCTCTTGGTCTGGGTCGGGGTGGGGTTGTTGCCAAACTTGGCGGCGATCTTGTCGGCGCGATCCTTGGCCATGGCGGTGCACTGATCGAGCACCTGGGCAACGAGGTCGGCCACCGGGCGGAGTTCCGCCTGGCTGCGCGGGTTCTCGCCCCAGTATTCCATGGTATTGGCTTTCTGTTCCATGCCTTCCTTGATCAGCACGGAGGAAAGCTGCATGAGCTGCCTTGGGTCCTTGAGTGTGGGGACAATGGTGCCGGCGCCGCCGACGATGCGGGCGACCATCTCCTGGCGGACCTTGGGGGCGAGCTTGGCGGCGGGGTCGAGAAGCTGGCGGATGGAGATCATGGCGCGAACGGAGGATTGGTCCTGTTCGCTGACCTGATGGGTGGCGAAGTAGCGTTCGAGCAAGGACTCCATGCCGCGCGCGCCCATCTCCTCGACCAGTGCGGTATCGCCGATGGCGCCAAGGCCCTTGGCGGAGGCGGGCGAAGTGGCCTGGGCGAAAAGAGGGCTGGAGATCAGGACGGCCGAAACGGCGAGGGGGATGAGTCTGTTGGTATTCATCGCGTTTTTTCCGAGCCAGCAAAGGGTGCGAGTGATCAAGTGGAAGCTTACCAGAAGGAGGCCCGCGGCGAAAACGGGGAGGCGGAAGAGGGCGGAGCGACGAAAGGAAGAGGGGGCAGAGGCGCAGGTTGTCGCAGGAGGGGGTGGGGGGTGTCATGGGGCCTTTCTGGGTAAGGAGTTAAGCGCCGGTTGGGGGGTCAGGTGCGCAGGTTTCGCCGGAAGAGCGGATTGCGGAAAGGGGATAGCGGAAGGGACGCAGGCACGGAGGGCCATCGGCGGAAGTGTCTCATAGTGTCTCATTCTGTTTCATTCGCCCCAACGGACCGAACGGGGTGGCATTGACGCGGCAGAGCCGCGTAACGACGGAGCCACCGAACGTCCCATCGTGTCTCAAAGTGTCTCACGGCCGCTGGCTGGCGGCGTGCGGGGAATCCGCCAGTGAGGGCACTGGCGGCACTTGGGCGGTATTTTGATGTCAAAGAGCACCCCGCCGGGCCTAACACCTGGCGGAGAGGGAATGTGTGGGGAAATGCTGAATGCTGAATGGTGAAACAGCAGACGAGCCACACGCCAAAAAGATGGTCCCTCCATATAGAGGGCGGTTTGGCGGGGGATGAGAATGGCAAGTGATGGGTTGGCAGAGGGTTAAGAATCTTCAAAAATCTTTCTGGATTTTTTTGAGCGGAATTTCAATGGAAAAGGCGGGTTTTCTGATTTGTGGCGCATACTTGCCGCTTGCGGGTTCCTGACGCAGGCGCAGGTGGTCGAGCGGCTGGGGATCGACCCGCGGGATTTTTGCATCGAGCGGCTGATGCGGTTTGCGGTCGGGCTGGGGCATAGTGTGCAGATCACGATCGGTGCCCAGAGGGCGGACTCGGCGCGGCTACAGGTGGCCGCGGCGTGAATGGATCGGCCATCGGTTACGCCAGTGGGCAGGGAACTCTTTGGATCCCAGCGCATCCAAGACCGCATGCAGCGACTTACGATCTCTCTCGCTCTGGCTATGGGCATCGCCGGTATCATGGTGGCGGCAGTGGCCCTGCTGGGACAGCAAAAGGTGACCTGTCGCGTTGCTCGCTTGGAGCAGACACTGGCGGAGCAACGGGAATCGTACTATTCGATGGCTGAGCGCCTCCGGGAGGACAACGGATGGTTCAGTCTGCTGATGCGCGCCCAGGAGTCGGTGTGGAACGGAAGCGGGAACGCTCCTGTTCAAGCCCGTCTGGTAGCTGAGTCAGATGTCACGAGGGTGTCCGAGCCCGTTCGCCTATTGGCGGAGGTACGCAACGCCAGTAACCAAGATCAAACGGTGAGCGGCATCTTCATCCAGTCGTTTTCCATCAAGCTCTATCACAACGGTATGGAAGCCAAGTACGTCGGTCCCTGGCCGAGCATGCCGCCGCCGTCGCCAGTCGTGTTGCCGGCAGGCCGAATCATGCGGGCCACGATCTCTCTAGCGCCTGCGGACTATCCTGAGTTGAAGCAACCTGGCGTTTTCACGGCCGAATGGTCGTACTCATCTGAATCGCACGCTCCGGGGATCACCTGGGCCGGCATCTTGCCACCGATCAAGACTGTGTGGCGATCCCGTTGATGGTGGCCAACTCGAAACAACAGCCTGGTGGCCTTCCTCTCGGACTCGGATCAGGGACGAGAAATGGCCGACCGGGGCGGGTCGGCCTACCCGTTGCACGGATGACGGGGACCCTCGGCACGGGCGGGTCTTGTGTCGTCGTTTCAGGGCTCTTGCTGTTTGAGTCGATCAAACTCACAGGGCGTTGCCTCTCCACGGTGAGTCTACGACTTGGGCTGACGCCGAAGGGGATTTGAACCTCGGCTTTAGGCCTCCACCAAAGCTTTGTGATATAATGTCGCCGTGTTGGGATCAGTGCGGTTCACGCCGATCTGCACGCATGACTAATGTCGCGCACAGGGTGCGGGCGGCATGTGGCAGAATTGGAAACGTCGCGGAGATTTTTGATGTCACCATCGCAACTAACACCTGAGCAACGAGCGGCGCGCATTCAGGAGTGGCAGGCCGCGGTAACCGCGGCGATGAACGATGCACAGAAATGGAGTGAGCAGGAGGGATGGCCCGTTCGGCGCGAGGAAAAGACGGCTCACGAGGAGATGCTGGGCGACTACGTCGTACCTCTGCTGCATATCCGGGTGTCGGAAGGGGAATTGCTGGTCAAGCCTGTAGGGCTGCACGTGATTGGGGCCGACGGCAGAATTGATCTTGAAGGCTGGCCTTCGCTGAATCGAGTGAAGTTGATTCGCCGCGAAGGGCGGTGGCAACTCTTTACGGATTCCAACGTTCCGTTTCGACGCGACTGGACAAGAGAGACTTTCTCGGAACTTGCGAAGGATCTGGTCGCGGCATCATGAGGCGGGAACAGGCACACCAGCGGCTGCAGAGCGTTTTCGACGAACTTTTGGCTGCGCGATTCTCGACGAGTTTTCTCTTGACACAAATCGAACGAGGTGGGGATCCACTGTCGGGTCAGGCGTTGCGACCGGTGCAATTCAAACGCTGCGCCGCCAATCTGGAGTATACATACACACTGCGTCTGTTCGCTGCCTTTGAGAGCGTCCTCAGGAGCTATTACGCTGTTATGCGCCCCAGCCCACGTGTTCGACGCACCAAGATCAGCATCCTGATGGACCGCCTGGCCAGTCGCTGCACGATACCATTTGATATTCTGAAAAATGCTCACGATGTTCGGGAGTACCGCAACAGCCTCATTCATCCGGCGGGGAACGACGACGTGATGACCTTTGGTGACTGCAAGCAGCGTCTGTCGTTGCTCGTCAGCCATCTGCCAAGAAACTGGTGAGCCGGCCCTCGCCTGGGCGGGGTCGCATCACGAGTGCGACCAGCCGATCAAGTGGTTCCTCAACAAGGTCGGTCAGGCGTCATCGGGCTTCTGATCCGGCGGGCCGTCGGCGGGGATGTAGGGGATCAGGCCTCGCTCGAAGGCTCCCTCCTGGATCTCACGCGGCAGGTAGCGGGCATCCAGGATCATGCCGTTGAGTTGGATCAGCCAGAGGTTCGGGTTCCTGGCCAATTGGCTGGGCAGGGTCCAGTCGAGATCGAAGGTGTGAATCTTCAGCAGATCACGGATTGCCTTGGATTTCGCCTGGCCGGTGTTGGATGACACGCCGAAGGCCTTGTCGATGTCGACCATCTTTATGTGGGGCTTCCGGGCTTTGTCGTCGAGGAAGTTCACCCAGCCGATGGTTCGCACGATGCAGCAGGCCCAGACGGCCGGCGTGCCGTTGATCAGCGGAGATGGACGTTTGCGGGTGAGCGTGCCCAGCAGTCGCCGGCAGGTGATGCGGTATTCCTCGTTCAGGTGGGCTTGGCTGAACGGGTCGATCAACGCCGCGATGGCATCGTGCTTGTCTCGCATGGCGGCGGGGATGGATTGGGATGCTTCCGGTTTTGTCGTGTTCTTACCCACTTGACGGCTCCTTATCGTGGCGATAGCGGCCGGGCTGGAGATCGGCCATGTTTACTGTCGTTGCTGCTGCCATCTGCACCAGCAGCGGGAGCAATGGGTGTAGGTTATGCCGAAGGACGTTGGGGAAATCAACTCTTGGTCAAGCGAGGGTGCGGAGGGCGTGCAGGACACTTAAGGCGATTTGGAGTGCTGCGAGCTTCTCGCAGCTTTGACGAGCCGACCTTGTCGGCGGGAGGAATACCGATCGGCTCCTTGTGGCAAGCAGTTAGTGACGAAGCATGTCCTACTCTGCTGCACCGCCCTCCCGGCGAGAAGCTCGCCTCGGTAAAGCGGTAAGAAGCTTACCGCACTCCAGAAATCCTCCGCCGGAGGTGTCCTGCACCC
>JBBQTU010000134.1:0-12069 GCA_038213005.1 Tepidisphaerales bacterium
GCCCTGATCCCGCACCCACAGGCTGCCCCACGGGTACTCTTGCGCCGCTGCCACGGCCTTGGCCGTCAGCGGGTTGCGCTCGACATGAGGAAGGGAAAACGGGCCTGGGATCGATTAGCCCGCTTGGAAGCGGTTAGCCGGGCGTAGAGCCGCTCGCCGCGTTATCAGGAGCACGGCCGCCAGGGTGAGCATCCGCGTGCATCGAGCGAGGGGCGATAGGGTGGTGCGACGGTGCGCTCAGCGCACGCCGGATCGCATCCCTCTTCTTCGCGTCCGTCTTCGCGTGCTTCGCGTTTTCGCGGTTCATCCGCTTCGTTCGCCGTCTTCTCTGCGGCTCGGCGGCTCTGCGTGAGTTCGTAGTGATTCGATTCCAATGCGTGGGATCGACCGCCGTGGGAGTCCTGCCATTGTTTGCGCTCCTTGCACAGCAATCTCGCAGAATCTTCTCGGCGCAAGAAGAAATGCAACCGTGAAGGCGCGAACGACTTTCAAATCCGACTTGACTCATTCATCCCCCGATCTTATACTTATCAATGTCAACCTCAGTGCTAAAGGTTCGCGATGGCTATGGTGTTCTTTGAAAAGTGAATAAGCCCCAATATTTGGCCGGGATTAGCGCCCGGTAGGTCTGATAGGGTCCCTTCGCATAAAAGACCTAACATGTGCGATTGGATCCCGGATCGGTTACGGCCCGGAGTTTGCCCCTTCGTCGCTGAGTCGCTGTGTCGCTTCGTCGCTTGTAACTTTCCGATTCGACTTACATGCAATCGCCGCAGCGACACGAAACTTGCGCATCTTGCCCCTGAATTGCGCCTAAGTCATTGTCAACACTGCCCTCCCGACCCCCTCCCCCCACCCCTGAATAACGTGCGCTTCTTGCCCTTCGGCTCGCACGTAAGTCTGTCGAAGATGAACGCGAAATCGGAGGGGGCGCCGCCGGGGCGGAACACACCGGCAGTACTAGTCTGCTCCGCGCTGCCTCCGCGCTCTTGACGTTGCGCAATGGACCCTTAAACTATCTGCCCCTCTGCCGGGGATAGTCTGGACTCGCCGAAAGGCGGCCGGATGAAAGAAAAAGTCCACGGCAGAACCCGGCTCAACAAGGAGTTGCTGCCGTGAAGAATGAGCAAAAGTATAGCTCATGCTGACTGGTGTGAGTCGCCTTGTTTCCCAGGGCGATTGTCACAACCCTGCGTGGTCGGCATGAGATTTGGATCACGCAGCGGTTAATCCCGGCCAAAATGCTTGGATTGGCAAACGCTGACACAGGGCGATGGCCCTGGCGGCGTTCTTGTTGTAGCGATACGAGACAACGAACGGATCATCTGAAAGGATTCTGGCAATGGCACGCGACCTGACGAAACTCCGCAATATCGGCATCTGCGCCCACATCGACGCGGGCAAGACCACGGTGTCGGAGCGCGTTCTGTACTACACGGGCAAGACACACAAGATCGGCGAAGTGCACGAAGGCACCGCCGTGATGGACTTCCTGGAAGAGGAGCAGGCACGCGGCATCACGATTCAGTCGGCCGCCACGACCTGCCCCTGGCGCGACTACATCATCAACCTGATCGACACCCCCGGACACGTGGACTTCACCGCCGAGGTGGAACGCTCCATGCGCGTCCTCGACGGCGCCGTGGCGGTGTTTGACGGCAAGGAAGGCGTGGAAGCGCAGTCCGAGACCGTCTGGCGTCAGGCGACCAAGTACAACGTTCCCCGCCTCTGCTTCATCAACAAGATGGACAAGATCGGCGCGGACTTCGAGTTCAGCTTCAACAGCATCCGCGAGCGCCTGGGCGCCCCGGCCGTGGCTGTGCAGCTCCCCATCGGTCAGAGCCATGACTTCAAGGGCATCATCGACCTGTTCGAGAAGGTCGCCATCTACTACTCGATGGACGACAAGGACAAGGGCACCAAGTGGGAAGAGCGCCCGCTGACGCCGGAGCAGGCCGAGCGCGTTGAGAAGTGGCGCCACGAGATGATCGAGAAGATCGCCGAGACCGACGACAAGCTGACCGAGAAATATCTCGGCGGCGAAGAGATCACCAACGAAGAGCTTAAGGCGGCCCTCCGCCGGGCGACCATCAGCTTCAAGCTTCACCCGGTGTTCGTGGGTTCGGCACTGAAGTACGTCGGCGTTCAGCCTCTGCTGGACGGCGTGGTGGATTACCTCCCCTCGCCGCTGGACATGCCGCCGCTGAAGGTGCATGACGCCTACGACCCGGACAAGGTGGTCGAGCGTCATCCGTCTCCGACGGAGCCGTTCTGCGCCCTGGTGTTCAAGATCGTGAACGACCAGCACGGCGACCTGACCTATATCCGCATCTATTCCGGCCGGCTCGAGCGCGGCAGCCGTGTGCTGAACACCAATCGCGACAAGAAGGAAAACGTCAGCCGTCTGTTCCAGATGCACGCGCAGGACCGCCTGCCCATGGACGTGGCTGAAGTCGGTGACATCGTCGCCTGTATCGGCATCAAGGAAGCTTTGACCGGCGACACGCTGTGCGACATGGAGAACCCTGTC
Organism: Tepidisphaerales bacterium; assembly: GCA_038213005.1. Taxonomy (GTDB): domain Bacteria; phylum Planctomycetota; class Phycisphaerae; order Tepidisphaerales; family Tepidisphaeraceae; genus JBBQTU01. Next base: position 2,531 of record JBBQTU010000134.1, read on the forward strand.
CTGCTCGAGAAGCCCACGTTCCCCGAGCCGGTTATCTCGATGTCGATCGAGCCCAAAAGTGCGGCCGACAAGCAGAAGCTGGGCGAGGCCCTCACGACCCTGCGTCGCGAAGACCCTACGTTCCACGCCAAGTACGATGAAGAGACCGGCCAGACCATTATCGCCGGCATGGGCGAGTTGCACCTTGAGATTCTTCGCAACAAGCTCGTTCGCGACATGAAGGTTGACGTGCTGGTCGGCCGGCCCAAGGTTGCCTACAAGGAAACCATCATAGGCCCGGCACGCGACGTTCGCGGCAAGCACGTGAAGCAGTCGGGTGGTCGCGGCCAGTTCGGCGACTGCACGATCGATATCGAGCCGTTCGATGCCATCGATCACGCCACGGGCCTGCCGATGACGCCCGAAGTGCTTAAGAAGCTCGGCTGGGCGGACGGCATCGCCTTTGAGAACAAGGTGTTTGGCGGCACGATTCCCAAGGAATACATCCCGTCGGTGGAGTACGGCGCCCGCATGGCCGCCAAGACCGGCGTGCTGGCGGGTTACCCGCTGGTGAACGTCAAGATCATCCTGACCGATGGTTCGTACCACGCGGTCGACAGTTCGCAGATTGCCTTCGAACTCGCCGGCGGCATTGCGATGAAGGACGCCTGCCATAAGGCCGGCATCGCCATCCTCGAGCCGATCATGAAGGTTGTCGTGACGACCCCCGACGACTTCGTCGGCAACGTCACGGGCGACCTGAATCGCCGCCGCGGCGTCATCGTCAACAGCGATCAGCGTGGTAACACGCGTATCGTTGAAGCCGAAGTTCCGCTGTCGGAGATGTTCGGCTACACGACCGAGCTGCGGTCGATGTCGACCGGCCGGGCCAGCAGCGTCATGGAACCGCTGAAGTACGCCGCGGTCCCCAATAACATCAAGACCCAGATCCTCGAGGATGAGGCCCGATAAGCTTCGTTCTGTTGGACTGACAATCGCCGGGCTCGTGGTCGCAAAGCGGCTGCGAGCCCGGCGGCGTTTTGTGGTTGCGATGCGCCTGTCGGCTCAACGCGTCAGCCGCTCCGGGCGTGCCCGAAAATCGGGGCGACGTGTCCCGTGTCCGTGCCGCTCCGCGTTTGCTGCTTCGAGTTTCCTTAGTTCCTGTGTTGTTTCGTATTTCGTGCTTCGTGTTTCGTGCTTGCCTGGATTGTCGGGCACACCCGCGGCTCCCGGGGTCGGCGTGCGAGAATGAAGCCGGCGGGTTAAGCTGTCCGCTCGCCCGATGTTGACGGTATCCCATCGCGGGCGGGTTGCCTCGGGAAAGTATCTCAAGGAGAAGTGAGTGGAAGATCCAGTAGAAGAACGATGTGGCACTCGCTGGCTGTGGGTAGCTTTGGCGGCTTTCGCGGTGCTGCGGATCGTCTACGGTGGGCTGCGTGAACTGACGCCGGACGAGGCCTATTACTGGGTGTGGACGCGATATCTCGCTGCCTGCTACCTGGATCACCCGCCGATGGTGGCGGTTGTCATCTGGTTGTCGACCTCGCTTTTCGGAACCTCCGAACTCACGGTGCGTCTGCCGGCGGCGCTGCTGAGTGTCGCTACGATCGCGGTGACACTGCGTCTTGCGTGGATCGTCAGTCGCAACCGGCGGGTGATGCTGTTGGCGGGGATCATTCTGCTGTGCAGTCCGATGATGTCGGTCCTGGGAACGATCATCACGCCGGACTCCCCGGCGACTTTCTTCAGCGTCTGCACCTTGTGGGCCGCCGTCAGTGCGGTGCGGAACCCGCAGACTGCGTGGTGGCGATGGCCGACGTTCGGGCTGCTCGCCGGCCTGGCGATGACCTCAAAATACACCACCGTCCTGGTTCCAGGAGCGGTGGTCCTGATGCTGCTTACATCGGCCAGTGGGCGAAGGCATCTCACCCGGCCGTGGATATGGCTGTCATCGCTGACGGCCGCCATCAGCTTCTCGCCGGTCATCTGGTGGAACGCGACCCACCAGTGGCAGTCCTTCGCATTCCAGCTCGCCCATGGCTCGCGGGATACCGGCACCGCGGCGATGGCGAACGTGGCGGAATATATTGGCGGCCAGGCGGCCGTCTGGACCCCGATTCTCTTTGTCCTGTCGATGATCGTGCTGGTGCGATGCTGGCGACGGCTGCGCCAGTTGCCCGACGATCAGCGGCTGCTGCTGGGCTGCTCAACACTGATCCTGGTCTTCTTCGGCCTCACCTCCCTTCAGCATCCGGCCGAGGCCAACTGGCCGGTCTTCGCCTATCTGCCCCTGACGATCCTGCTGGCGATCTGGGGCGCGTCGGCGACCGACCTTCGGAAGATGCGATGGCTGCGGGCCGGCGTGGCCGTGGCGGCAGTGTGCACCATCGTGCTCCACGTGCCGGAACTGGTCTTCCTGAGCGGGAAGGGCGTAGCCCGCATGGACGACATGTTCGGCTGGCAGGAACTGGCGAAGAAAGTCGATGCCGTCCGTGGCGACAGCGTGGTCGTCTGCAATCGCTATGGCGATGCGGCCGAGTTGTCCTTCTACATGGCCGGCCGGCCGATGGCGTGGTGTGTCAACTACGATAAGGGGCGAGCCAGCGCGTTTGAGTCCTTTGAAGGCTATCCGGACCTCACCCGAGTCCCCAGCGTGCTGGCAGTCAGCAAGGTGCCCGGTCAGATGGACGAATACTTCCCCAACCACACGGCCGAAACAGCGGAGGTCAAGTGGGGTGCCCGCGTCCTGCGCAAGCGATACCTGATCTCAGCCAGCCGGTGAGCAGTCAGGCACCGCACTGCCTTACTCGCTGTACTGGGCCGACGTCTTGGGGGTTTCCCACACCTTGACGGCCGCGAGATGCAGGCCCAACGCCTCGAACTCCGTCTTGAGCAGCCCGTAGATAACCCTGGCGATGTTCTCGACTGTGGGGATGGTGTCCTTGAACTCCTCCGTCTGGAGATTCAGGTGCTTGTGGTCAAATCGCTCCAGCACCTTGTCGTGAACGATGCGCTCAAACGCGGCCGCGTCGATCACCCGGCCGCTGTCGTCCACCGGGCCGCGTAAGGTGACTTCCACTTCGTAGTTGTGTCCGTGTCCCAGCGGGTTGTTGCACTTGCCGAATAGCTCGCGATTGGCCTGGTCCGAGAGTTCCGGGTTGTGCAGGCGATGACTGGCCGAGAACTCAAAATGCTGGCTGAGACGGACCATCGGTAGCTCCTGGGTTACTGCCTCGAAGGCAAGAAACGGGTTGCCGCTCAAGCGGATGGAAATAAGGGTGCAGTCGTCCCACCCGCTGGCAAGACGATGGGCCATCGCCGTCACCGCGCGGCAGCCGGTGAAGGTGCCGGTGCGGATCATCTCGGTGAGCATCGGCGCGGCAGCGTCGCGCACCCGCTGGTCGATCTTGCGTATGTTGACCAGATACTGGCTTTGGGGATCCAAGTTGCCGGCGACGGTCAGTTGCAACGCGAAGTAATAACCAGTGCCATTGCAGGGATTCCCCGAATGCCCGGTGATGACCGCGGGCAATTCCGCTGCCAGCGGATCAATAGTGAATCGGACTTCACGGCACAGTTTAAGCATACCCGTGATTATAGGCACATGGCTGAGCCAGGTGCGCGCGCCGTGATGTCCTCGTCCGCACAGGGGCACCCACACCATCCCCGCAGATCACGCCCTATGCGCCGGCCGCATGTGCGGGTGGTGCCGCATGATCCGCGCTGCGCGATCGTCGGGCCTTTGCGGTCTACTTCAAACCGGCAAGCTTCGCATATAGGGTGGCCGCCGTTCGGGCACCGTTGTAAAAGCAGTTGAGGTCGAACTTCTCATTGGGCGCGTGGACGCGGTCATCGGTCAGCCCAAAGCCCACCAGGAGCGAGTCGATTCCCAGAATTCTGCGGATGAGGCTCACCACTGGGATCGACCCGCCTTCACGGATGAAGACCGCCGGGTGCCCGAAGCCCACTTGCAGCGCTTCAGCGGCGAGTTTCACGGCCGGCGAATCCAGTGGGATCAGCACCGGCTCCGCCCCGTGGTGCGAGACGACTTCCACTGTCACGTTTGCCGGGCAGCGCTCGCGGATGGCTCGGGTGAACGCGGCTTCGATCTTCGCGGGATCCTGATTGGGGACCAGTCGCATCGAGACCTTGGCGCTGGCCTTGGAGGCGATGACGGTCTTGGCGCCGGGCCCCTGGTAGCCCGAGGTCAGCCCGTTGATGTCGCAGGTGGGGCGCGCCCAGCGGCGCTCGACGGTGGAAAAACCTTCCTCGCCGCACAGGGTCTCCAACGCTAGTTCCTGCTTGAACGCCGGCTCGTCGAACGGCAGGCTTGCCCACATCGCCCGCTCGGCATCGGTGAGCGGCGCAACATCCTCATAGAAACCGGGGATGTTCACCCGGCCATTCTCGTCGTGCAGCGTGGCGAGCACCTCGCAAAGAATGTTGGCGGGATTGGGCACCGCGCCACCGTAGAGGCCGGAGTGAAGATCATGGTCGGCCGCCGTGATGGTGACTTCCATATAAGCCAGGCCGCGCAGCCCATAGACGATGGCGGGCACGCCGCGTGCGAACTGGTCGGTGTCGGAGATCAGGGCAATGTCGGCCGCCAGGGCACCGCGGTGGTCGCGCATGAAATCCGCAAGGTGTGCCGACCCGATCTCCTCTTCGCCCTCGACGAGCATCGTGATGTTGATCGGGATGCCGCCATGGCGCTGCCAGGCGCGCAGGGCCTCAACATGAGCCCACACCTGCCCTTTGTCGTCGACCGCGCCGCGGGCATAGATGGCGCCGCTACGGATCGTGGGTTCGAAGGCGGGAGAAAGCCACTGCTCCAGCGGCTCGGCCGGCTGCACGTCGTAGTGCCCATAGAGCAGGACGGTGGGCCGACCTGGCACGTGCGCGTTGCGGGCCAGCACAACCGGGTGTCCGCCCGTGGGCAGGACCTGTGCGGACAGGCCCGACTCCACCAGTTGCTGCGCGAGCCAGTCAGCGCAGTGCTGCACATCACCCGCGCGATCAGGATCAGTGGAGATGCTGGGGATGCGAAGGAAGCTCTTGAGATTCTCAATCGCCTGCGGGCGAGTTGTATCCAAGGTGTTCAGGACGTTGCTGATCATGATCCCATTCTATTCACTACGCACGCCGACGCGAAATAGTGGTGCTGCTGGCCCGGCCACGGGCGTGCCCGAAGATTCGAGTAAGCATGAAAGACGAAACAAGCGAGAAACTGAGGAAACTCGAAACAGCAAACGGGGAGCGGCGCGGGAGTCTGTCGGGTTGCCCGGATTTCTGGCACGCCCCCGGCCAACCATCTCGTGCCGTCAAGCCGCCGAACCAACGACAAGATCACACGTGTTAGGTATTATGAGCGACGGGTCATTTCGGACCTGGGCGGTGCGAGTATTGGCGGCTAATGGCCGGTTATTCACTTTTCAGAGCACCAAGGTCGGCGCGTACGCTGGGCGCCACGTCTAATGATTATAAAGTATAAGATAGGCAGATGGACGGGTCAAGTCGAATTTGAGACATTTGCCGTTTTGGGGGTCGCCGCCCCGCCCGGCGAATTGGGTGGCAAATGAATGGCGTGGGTTCCCAGACCAAGGATTGAACAGGAGTAAGGACCGGCGCATCAATAACAGTCCGGTTCAAAAAGGCCAACCCCCTCCCAGCCTCCCCCAGGGGGGAGGAGTCAGAAAGATCATCGCGCCATTCCTGGCAGTTATTGATGCGCCGATCCTAAGCAGAGGCAGCAGAGTGCGCCGGCCAAAGCCGTTGAGGTGGTGGGAGCACGGCGGTAACGTCGGGAAGGAGCCGTTGCGCTGGGAGTTGAGCCTTTCCCGTGGCCGCCAGCCAGCCCTTCGGCGATGATGGCAGAACAATCGAAACGGTCAAGGCGTTGGGGCTTGAGCAGACGGTGCGTGGCGAAGGTCGGAACTAATGGGAAAGAGGCGGCCAAGTGACCAACCCACTAGGCGCGTCCCCCTCGGACTTCTCCCCCTCGGACTTCATCGGACTCCAGCCGGGCGGCGATACTGTCCAGTCCCATGCTAGATATTAAACCCGTTGCGGCCTAACTGGCGGGGGGGGGGCGGGCCGTATACTCAGGTTTGTTCAGACCGAGATTTTCATGAGGCATCGCCCTCAGAACAGGAGAAACATGCGCAGCACAGGAAACACATTGATGTTGGTCTCAGAAGCGGTGGAGAACGGCGTGACGAAGCGCCCAGCCCGGAAGGCTTTCACGCTCGTGGAGTTGCTGGTGGTGATCGGTATCATCGCCCTTTTGATCTCAATCCTGCTGCCGGCCTTGAGCCGGGCGAGGCAGGCGGCTCAGCGGGTGGCTTGCCTGTCCAATCTGCGTCAGATCGGCCAGGCCTTCGTCATGTACGATACGAGTAACAAAGGGTACATCCCCAGCGGCATGACCCACCCCTCGCCGCTGCCCAATCCCGTCTGGCCGTGTCCCAACGACTGGACTGGAATTCAGTGGAACGAGAAGATTCTTCCGTACCTGGGCGTGAACGTATTCGCGCGATACCCGAATTACGATTACAATGGCCAGCCGCCGTCTTCGCTGAAGGTTCCTGTCCTGGTCTGCCCGTTCGACACTTACGGCGGCACGATGTGGTGGGACACGGCTCCCCGCTGCTCATATCTCTACAATCGAGGCGATGACTGGTATCCATTCCGGCCGCGCAAGGCGTCCATGATCAAGTCAAATTACGGGGCCAACCCGAGCGGCATCGTGATTCTGGCCGATGGTTTCTACTGGGGCAGCCAGTATGTCAACATGGTTGGGTTTGGCGGCAACTGCCAGCCGGCCGACTACTTCACGGATACGGTGCAAAATCCGGGATTCTGGCCAAACTATCACCGCACCGCTGGGCGGATCGAGCGAAACGGGCTGTTTCTCGACGGCCATTGCGAGACGATCACGGATCTGAAAGGGACGTCAACCGGATTTCAGCGTGCTTTCGTATATTACATCAAGTGGCCTGAAATGAACTGATAGGGACCTCGGCCTTATTGTCGTGGAACTGCTGGCGATAGCGGCTGGGGGCGATGCCGAAGTGGCTGCGAAACCGCCGGGCAAAGTGGTTCTGGTCCGGCCAGCCCACTTGCTCTCCGACCTTGCCAATCGGTTCGTCGGTGCGAATGAGCAGGGCCGCCGCGCGCTCAAGGCGAACGCGGTTGTGGTAGGCCAGCGGAGGTAGCGTCGTGGCCCGTCGGAACAGGCGACTGAGGTAGGATGCGTCGATGTTCAATTTGGCGGCCAGTTCGGGCACCGACCAGTGGTATCGGAGATCTGATTCCAGCAGGCGGATGGCATGACGAACGGCCGGATGCTGCGCGGGGTGTTCGGAGTATTCGAGATGGACGACGGTGGCCACGGTTTTGAGCGTCGCCAGAAACAGGGCGAGTCTGGCCAATTGCTCAGTGCGGTTTCGTCGAGCCGTTGAAGCCAGGGCGACCGAGAGGTCCTCGGACCGAGACAGGCACAACTGCGTCGCTTCCTCATCCAAGTGCGAAACCAACACGCCTTTATGTTGTTGCGACATGACCTGGGAATGGAGCAGGCTCTGCAGTTGGGCGTCGCGGCACACCCAGGCCAGATCCTCGCCCAGCAGTTCCGGGGCAAATACGCAGTTAGAGACCGACATGCCGGTGCAGTTAGCATAGCCATGCCAGGCGCCGGGGCGGATGATGACCACGCTCCCACGGGTAAGGGCCTGCGTGCCGTGAATGGATTGATGATCGCCTTTGCCGGACGCCACAATAGCGATTTCCATGAAGGCGTGATCGTGGGCGACGATGGTTCGATCGTGGTGCAACAGCCCCGCCGCGATGGGCAGAATGCCGCTGGAGGGCATGTACACCGAGTTGATGGCGATCCGCCACATCCCTCATAATGCTACCGGATCACAGATGAAGTGTCCAGTTTCGTGCTAAAAAGAAAACCCCTCCGGTGCTAACGCGGCTGGGGATTGTGTTGTAGAGTCCCAAGAGCTGGCGTTGACTTAGGCGCTGCAGGGGATGGACTATCGGCCGATGAACCTGTTGCCGTGGTAGTCAGCTCAGATCTCCCCAACGCTGAGGAGAAACGCTATGTCCCCCATATTCCATCTGGCTCTTCGTAATCTTTCGGTTGTTGCGGCCACTCAAATCGGCCGGCGGAGTCATACCTCGCAGCGCGTGAAGCATAAGGGGCGATCCGCTGTGACGTCAGCAGTGGAGGCCTTGGAACAACGCTGCCTGATGAGCGTCGCCTATACAACCTCCTGGGTCGGTAACACCAGCGGCCTTCCCGAGGGCCATATTATGAATAACATCACGGATATGGCCGTCACGCCTGACGGCAAGGTGGTGGGCGCAACGACTTGGGATGAGGGTGGAACCAACGCCGCGGTATTCCAGAATGGAGCGATGATCGGTCGCGGGCTGGAAACGGGCACTGGCAGTTGGGGCCGAATGTCCAACGGCATCGTGGCGACCGACGCCAACTACTTTTATCTGTCCATTCGGCAAGATGGCGGGTACGGTGGGATCCCCGCTGGCCAGTCACAACAGGAGATCAAGCGGTACAACTACGATGGCACTCCGGCCGGGTTTCCCGGCGGCGTGCAGTATGACAGCAGTTGCCTGAACGTCGTAACCGCCGCCGATGCGGGCAACAAGCCGGTTGTCGGGTTGGCCACGGCCAACAACGAGCTTTATGCGGCCGACAGCTACAGCAACACCATCAAGGTCTACCAGTTGCCGTTGTCCGGACAAAGCGTGAAGCGGAGTTGGTCGATCACGCGCCCCGGGCGTCTGGACGCGGATTCCGCCGGGTATATCTGGATGCTTCAGCCAGCGGATACGAGCAATCCGGCGAGACTCATTCGCTATTCCCCGACGGGCGTGGTGCAGGCCCAGCAGATCATCCTGCCCAGCGCCATCGTTCCGGGGGACTTCAGCGTAGATCTCGTGAACAATCGCATCCTGGTCACGAACCTGGGGGTGGACCAGAACGTGATCATCTACAGCAATATCACCACCGCGCCTGCGCAAAGCGGGACCTTCGGCGACACCGGCGGCATCTTCTCGGGCACCCCCGGCCTCTGGGCTCCCTTGAAGTTCAATCGTCCCAGCGGCATCGGCGTTGACAATGCCGGAAACATCTATGTGGGTAATGATGGCGGCGGCACGGTCCTGGAGGCCTACAACTCCGTCGGCACCCGACAGTGGGTGCTGCAGGGGCAGATGTTTGTGGATGCCCCCGATGTGACCCCAGGGGCCGAGACGGAGCTTTACAGCGCCAAAGGGCACTTTGTGCTGGATTACTCCAAGACCGCTCCCGGCAGCGAGTGGAGCTACAAGGGGCAGACCCTCAACCCCTTCAAGTATCCCGATGATCCGCGTGCCAATTGGAGCCTCAACACGGTCTTCACCCGTGTCATCAATGGCAAGACATTCCTGTACATGACCGGCATGTATGGGGAGCCGATCAGCGTTTATCGGTTCAACTCCACCACCGATGGCGAAGTGGCGATCCCCACCGCGATGTTCGGCGCCAACCA
>JBBQTU010000135.1:0-11991 GCA_038213005.1 Tepidisphaerales bacterium
GGCCGCCTGGCCGGTCTTGTCGGCATGGTTGGTCGTGCCAGGGCCCGGCGAGGAGGGCCAGTACGCGTTGCAGCGGTCCGCCCAGAGCACGGCACCGGCGCCTTTCATGTTCACGCCTGCCCGCCGCGCGAAATTGCTCAAGAGCGACAACCTCATCCGAAAATCATTGGCGCTGCCGCCGTAGAAGACGTAGCTTTCATAGTAGTAGTCACTGGGCTTGGGCATTGCGGGGCAGATCAGCACCTTCATCGGGTTCAAAAGCAGGCCTCCCGAGTTCGTCCAGTTTGGCTGGACGTCGAGCGGGGCGAGGCTGCCGTGCATATAGGTCTGATAGAGGTTGAAGAAATCGCTCAGGGAATAGTTGTCGCCCGGCGAACTACTGCCCAGCATACCCTGGGACATGCCATTGTAAGCGCCGCCGCGTGGCAACGAGTCGCGGTTGTCATTGGCATACATGATGGTGAACAGGCCCAGTTGTCGGAGGTTGGAAGCGCAGGCAATGCGGTTGGCGGCATCCCTGGCCTTAGACAGTGCCGGCAGCAGGATCGAGATCAACAGGGCGATGATCCCGATGACGACCAGTAGTTCGACAAGCGTGAAGCCACGACGGCGATTTGCGTTGCGCATGGTATTACTCCTAGTAAATCGATCCGGCACCGACAGTCGCGGCACCTGTGTTTATACGTTCAGAAGCGCCCCTTGAGTTCGCAGCGCGGCGGACTATTCGCCGGTCATTGGCCGGCGGGTCATCCCAACGGTTCTGCGACGAAGCGCGCATCACGGGCAGCGGCAATTCATCCTCAAAGAGAGCGGGAATCATCAGCGGTGCCGGCACGGGCGAGCCCTGCCGTTGAAGATCAATGCTGCTGAGGCAGGCCCGCAGCGACTGGGCCGCGTCGTAACCGATACGTCTGACCGGGACGACGCTGGGCGTTGGCCAGGGGAAGTTGCAGTGGACGACCACATCCACGTCCGTCGGCACACGCACCCCGGCATCGACCAGACCCGCCGTGGCGTACTCCACCAGGTTGTCATCGGTCACCAGCAGTGCATCGGGCCGATCGACCTGGCCATCACGCATCATCATGTGGATGCACGCCTGGGCCGAGATCGGCATGCGGCTGCCTACGGATTGGATCCAGTAAGGGCGAGTCTCCAACCCTCGCGCGGCGGCCTGTCGTCTGATCAAATCCGCGGTCCCGGCGACCTTCTCGGGCAACGTCAGCACACCCAGTCGCTTGCGACCTTTTGCCGCCAGGTAGTCCAGCGCCCGCAAAACAAGGTCGCCCGCAGTCACCACGGCGGCCACACCGGGATAGTCTGCGTTGGGTTCCATCATGGCAACACGCGGGATGCCCGGTTCGTCAAGAATCGGCGTCTTTTTCACTACCCACGGATGACTGGCAAATATCAAACCCGCCAGACGATGCGCCAGCACGTCCTCGGTCAGCCGTTCGAAGTCCCCGCTGGTCCCACGACGGTCGGTGTCAACGTCATAGTAGATCGGAATCTCAACCGGACCATCTCGGTGGAGCTTGGCGGCTTCTTTTGCCAGTGCTTCCCAGTGACGTGGCCAATTTGGGTCCGAGGGATGGGACGCGAAGACCAATGCGTAGCGGAACAAATGAGGCGGATGGGCGGTCACAAACGTACCGCGCGCGCCCTGCGTATCCAGAAATCCGTCGAGGCGAAGTTGGTCAATCGCCCGCCCAACCGTGACAATATTGGCGTTAAGCTCACGGCGCAGTTCACGCTGGGTCGGCAGACGCGCCCCGGGCGACCACTCACCAGAGGCAATCCGCCGCCTGATCGCCAGGACAATCTCCCCCTTGCTCACCGGCGGCCGCCCGGCCCGGGGTGCTGATCGAGCCAACGCCGGGGTTGTCGGCCTGGCCTCGACGGCATAAGAACTGTGTTTTTCTGCGTTCTTTGTCATGCGCCATTCCCATTTGCTCTATGACAATATAGCGGGTTCTGGGAATCAGTGTCAAGAAATTTCCTCACACATTCCCACCGCTGGTTCCGAGAGCCTGAATTTCGGCGTTGCACCCCGTATTCCTGGTGCAACTGCGTGGCAGATTTTCTCTGGGTTGCAGCCAAGGGTCTTCGCCATCTCAGGCAAGACAACCCAGGCCCACCCCGGGTCGGCGGGCGCATGGGAAATCAGATCGGTCGGGTTGTCAACCGATGGGGCAATATCTTGTCATACCTTCGTTGGGATCAACCGCGATGATTTGTCCGGACGCGCATCTCGCTCTCGACGGGCGGGCGGCCGGTCGGGAAATACTGGAAACCGTACTCACGCATCACGTCACGATGGAGGCAGTTGCGGCCATCGACGATGATCGGCTGATTCATGGTGGCGGCGATCTTGCGGAACGGCAGCGTACTGTACTGCGACCAGTCCGTCAGCAGCGCCACCGCATCGGCCCCGGCAGCGCAGGCCACCGGATCGGTGAACCATTGGACCTGGTCCTTGAATAGCGCCTTCATATTCTCAAGGGCCTTGGGATCGGTTGCCCGCACGGTCGCGCCCTTGTCCAGCAGATGCTGGATCACGTCAATGGCGGCCGCCTCGCGGATGTCGTCGGTGTCGGCCTTGAAGGCCAGGCCCCAGATGGCGATGGTTGCGCCCTCGATGGGCCGGCCCAGTTTGGCGATGAGCTTGTCCACAAACCGCCGCTTCTGATTGCGGTTGATGGTCTGGATGGTGTTGACGAACAGGTTCTCGTAGCCGACGCTGCTGCTGATGTGCTCCATCGCGGCGACGTCCTTGGGGAAGCACGAGCCGCCGTAGCCACAGCCGGCCTTCAGAAATGCCGGGCCGATGCGCCGATCCGATCCGATGCCTTTGCGCAAATCCTCCACATCGGCGCCGTAAGCGTCGCAGAGGATCGACATTTCATTCATGAAGGAGATTCGGGCGGCGAGCATGGCGTTGGCGGCGTACTTGGCGAGTTCGGCCGACTCCCAGTTCATCGTTAGGAAGGCCTCTTCGCTGCGGATGACCGGGTCATACAGCCGGCGCATGATGCGGAAGGATTCGGGACTCTCCCCGCCGATGATGATGCGGTCGGGGTCGAGGAAATCCTTCACGGCCGAGCCTTCGCGAAGGAACTCGGGGTTGGAGACCACCTGGAAATAGGCGGTGGTGCGTTCGCGAAGGAGGTTATAGAGCTTGCGGTTGGTCCCGGCCGGCACGGTGGATTTGACGACGATGGTAGTCAGTTGGTCGCTGGTACTGGCGACCAGGGCATCACAGACTTCGGTTCCGGCGGCTTCGAGAAAACTCATGTCGACGGTGCCATCGGGTTTGGGCGGCGTGCCGACCGCGAGGTAAACGACCTCGGCATCGCGGATGGCATCCTGAACGCTGTGACCAAACACCAGCCGCCCAGAGGCAAGCTGCTCGGTCATGATTTCCTGGAGGCCTGGCTCGAAGATGGGGCAGTGCCCGGCCTTGAGGCGTTCGAGCTTGGCGAGGTCTTTCTCAACACCATGAACAGAGTGTCCCGTGCTCGCCAGGCATGCGGCGGTGACCAGGCCGACATATCCGCAACCGATGACCGCTACGTCCATGTTCACATCTCCCGTAAAACCAAATCTATCAGTGACAAACTGCCGCCGCCGGAAGCGACTACGATGCCTGTTCCCTCGGCCATTTGAGCGATGGGATCATAACAGGGCTGATCCATGTTGTCTTGACGGAAGCCAAAAGAATCCGCAGCACCGCAGTGGTTGTGAGAACGCCCCGACCTCCATACAATTTCCGCCTAAACATGAGGCACAGAGAATGAATCTGATCGAAATCGCCACTGGACACGAACCGGTTCCGGAGTACTACAACTTCACCCGCGACGCCGTCGAATACTGGGCCAGCGTCCGCCCCGACGCACTGGCGATGTGGTGGACCGACGAAACCGCCCAGCGGCAGTTGAAGATCACCTTCGCCCAGCTCGCCGATCGCGCCAGGCGTGCGTCTGCATTCTTCCACGACCTGGGCATCAAGCCGGGCGACCGCGTCGCCGTGATCGCCCACCGCGTGCCGGAATGGTGGTACGCCATCCTGGGCCTGATTCGCCTGGGCGCTGTGCCGATCCCCGGCACCCCGCTGCTGACAGCAGCCGACATTTCCTATCGTCTCGAAATCGCAGGCGCCGTCGCGATCGTCGCCGACGACGCAGCGATCTCGAAGATCGAGTCGTTCGCCGGCGTAAAGATCGCCATCGGGCAAGCCTCGGCGGACTGGATCGACTTCAACCAGGGCCTCGCGCAGGCGAAGACCGACTTCGAGCCCGCTCGCACGCGAGCCGACGACCCGGGGATCATCTATTTCACCAGCGGCACCTCGGGCGAGGCGAAGATGGTGCTGCACAACCAGGTGAGTTATGGGCTGGCCCACACCATCACGGGGCACTACTGGCTGGATCTTAAGCCATCGGACATGATCTGGGCTCTGGCAGACACCGGCTGGGGCAAGACGGCCTGGAGCAATATGTACGGCCCGTGGCTGATGGGCGCCTGCGTCTTTGTCATGGACATGCGCGGCAAGTTCGATCCCAACATCGTGCTCCACACGCTTTGTGATTTCCCGATCTCGGTGTTCTGCGCCCCGGCGACGGCTCTGCGTCTGCTGGTCCGAAAGGATCTCAAGAGCTACCACTTCAAGTGCCTGCGCCACTGCGTGAGCGCCGGCGAGAGCCTCAACGCTCCGCTGTATTCCACCTGGCTCAATGGAACCGGACTTCACATTTACGAAGGATACGGACAGACCGAGATGGTACTGGCCGTCTGCAACGTCCGCAGCCACGGTCTGCCCATCCACCCCGGCTCGATGGGCCACGCGGCCCCGGGCTTCACCATCGGGATCGTCGACAATGACGGCAACGAATTGCCCGACGGCACGGAGGGCAACCTGGCGATCCGGGTCAAGCCGAATCGCCCGGTGGGCATGTTCGTCGAGTATTGGAAGAACCCTGAAGAGACCACCAGCCGCTACAAGGGCGACTGGTATCTCACCGGCGACAGCGCTGTGCGCGACCCCGAAGGCTACCTGTGGTTTGTCGGCCGATCCGATGACGTCATCAACTCGGCCAGCTACCGCATCGGGCCATCGGAGGTCGAGAGCTCGCTGCTGCTGCACCCCTCGGTCCTGGAATGCGCGGCGATCGGCGCACCGGATGAGATGCGCGGCGAAGTCGTCAAGGCGTTCATCGTCGTCCGCGAAGGTTTCACGCCGGGCGACACGCTGAAGAAGGAAATCCAGGCTCACTGCAAGAGTGTCACAGCGCCGTACAAGTATCCGCGGCAGATCGAGTTCGTCCACTCACTGCCCAAGACGATCAGCGGCAAGGTACGCCGCAGCGAACTCCGTCGCCGCGAACAGCAGAAGGCCCCGGTTGTCCGGTGAGGCCATGTTGTCCGGTGAGGCCATGTTGTCCCGGTGAGGCCATGTTGTCCCGGTGAGGCCAACTGGCGGGCGCGGCCCGCGGCCCTATAATCGCGGGCTGATGAGTGACAGGCCCGCCATGTCCGTGCTGCGGATCATCGACGCCAACGCCAATCGCGCGCGCGAGGCGCTGCGCGTTGTTGAGGACTACGCACGGTTTGGCCTGAGCGACGACGACCTGTGCTCAAGACTGAAGCTGCTGCGCCACGACCTGGCCGAGGCGCTCAAGGACACGCTGGCGGATGCGGTTCTGTGCCGCGATACCACCGGCGACGTGGGAACGACCATCAAGACTCCGGCCGAACTGGTTCGCGATGACCTGTCGCATGTCGTCATCGCGGCGGGCAAGCGGTTTGGCGAGGCGATTCGCTGCCTTGAGGAGTTCGCCAAGACCACTGATCCAGCGGCGGCGGCAAAGCTTGAGCAGATTCGCTACCGCTTCTATGTCCTGGAACAGACGGTCGCCTTCACACTGCGCCCGGCGTCGCGATTTGCCGACGTGCGGCTGTATGTGCTGATCACCCAGAGCCACTGCGCCGGCCGGCCGTGGCAGCAGGTTGCCCAGCAAGCCATCGCCGGCGGCGCTGATTGTCTTCAACTGCGCGAGAAGGACATTGAGAGCGGCGAGTTGCTCAGGCGGGCGCGCGAGCTTGTCACCCTCTGCCGACAGCACGGCATCATCAGCATCATCAACGACCGCGCCGACATCGCCATGGCGGCCGACGCCGATGGCGTGCATGTCGGCCAGACCGATCTGCCTGCGCGCGATGCCCGGAGAATCATCGGCCGGGACAAGATCGTGGGCGTCAGCACTCACTGCATCGAGCATGCCCGACAGGCGGTCCTGGACGGCGCGGACTATATCGGCGTCGGTCCAATCTTTCCCAGCACGACCAAGCAGCGGGACTTTGTTGCGGGCCTGGATTATGCGCGGCAGGTCGCCCGCGAGGTTGCGGTTCCCGCCGTGGGCATCTCAGGCATCACCGCTGCCAACGCCGCGCAGGTTCTCGCGACCGGACTGACGGCTGTCGCTGTCACGCAATGCGTGGCAGGTGCGGCCGACCCTAACGCGGCCGCCAGCGAGATGAAGGCCATCCTTTCACACCGCTAGAACGCCCACGGCATAAAGCGCGACAGGAACGCACCGACGACCGGTGGAGATGGCTGCAGAGCCACATCCGAGGAGTCACTCGGCTGATACCGTAGGTATAGGGCGATTGGCCGCAGGCGCGCCTCACCGCAGGCGACGGCCCAGAAACCGCCGGGTATCAGTTCGCCGATTGACTGACTCTCCTGTGCCAGCGACTGGCAGAGTGCCATGGCATCGAGCGACGCACGATCAGATGCGCTTCGATGCACCGCTGTCAGCGCAATGGGCGTCATCAGGCAAAGGATCGACTTACTGGTGCCCAGACCGAGTGCGCCGTAGGCGGAAATCGCCCGGCCGGCCGCCTCGTAGAAATCGCCGCCAAAGAGGTGCAATATCTGTTCGCCTCCGCGTTCCATCAGCATGTTCGCTTGGCTGCCTCGCGTCGTCTCGTGCAGATCACTCAGCGACACCGGGTCGTCCTCGCGCAACCTCGCAAGCAGCGCCCGAGCGCCTTGCGGATCCTCGGCGAGTTGCGCGATGGCCGCGACCAGCAATCCCACGGCGGCGTCGGCCGCGCGATGAATTCGCGCAGGCTTTTCGCACACCGCCTCGGCGATGCTGTGCCGCACCTCGCCCGTCAGACACTGTCGAAGCAAATCCGCTAGCCTCATACTGGCCTCCCAAGTACCCACTGAACGCGAATCGGACAACAACCTGTTAGATGATAGCGCGATGCGTGGGGGGGAGTCGAGCGGACTGTGGCATTGCGTCAGGTCGAGTGGCAGCACGCAGGGCATCAGCGGGCCGGCGGCTGGTGAGAACCCGGCATATTGTCTACCGTAAGACAACCAGTATGCCAGAACTCCCCGAAGTTGAGACCATTGTCCGGACCTTGCGCCCTCGTGCACAGGGGGCGCGGATCGTCTGGGCCAAGCTGCTCCGCGCCGACATCGTCCAGCCGCCCGGCACGGACCTCGACGAGATGCTCAGCGGGCATCGCGTTGGCGCGATCGACCGGCGCGGCAAGCGCATCATCGTGACCCTGGAGCCGGCCGGGCACCTCGTGATCCAATTGGGCATGACCGGGCGGTTGACGCTGCATGAACCGGCCGCTGCGTCACGCCCTCACACGCATCTGATCCTCCAACTCAGTTCCGCGAAACCCGAGGAGAAGCGGTTCGAGATTCATTTCAGCGACCCTCGGCGATTCGGCGGCGTGCGCTGGCTGGGCAATGGCGAAGCGGCGGACGCGGGCCTGGGTCCGGAGCCGCTGACGATCGGCCGGGCGACGCTGGCGCGGGCACTGTCAGGCACCCGTCGCCCCATCAAGGCCGCCCTGCTGGATCAGCAGGTGATCGCGGGATTGGGCAACATTTACGTCGATGAGTCGCTGTTTCGTGCTCGCATTCATCCTCTGACCCCGGCCAATGTGCTGTCGATCGAACAGGTGGGGAAGCTCAAGTCGGCGATCATCGGCACGCTGCGTAAGGCGATCAACCATCGCGGCAGTACCTTGCGGGACTACGTTGACGCCGCGGGCGACAAGGGCGGCTTCCAGAAGTTGCACAACGTCTATGGCAAATCGTCGCGGCCGTGCCCGGCTTGCCGGTCAATGATCCAGCGAATCGTGCTGGGCGGGCGATCGACTTGCTTCTGTCCGCGGTGCCAACCGGCGGCGGCGGTGCCGCGCTCACGCGGGATTGGCGCCTGATCGCTCGACAGCGGTCAGAAGCGCCCTCTCCTTTATCCTTTGCCCCCTTCGCTGAGGACCGGCACATCAACCACCGTCCGGCTCTGAGAGGCCAACCCCCTGCCAGCCTCCTCAGGGGAAGAGGAGTAAGAAGAGATCATCGCGCCATTCCTGACAGTTATTGATGCGCCGGTCCTTATCCGCTCTCCCCTTATCCGCTGTGGGGCTATTGTGGGCAGCGGAAAGACCGAAGGCGGCTGGCGAGGGCTCTGGCCAGTTGGCGCAAATCGCATTAATCCGGGCGCGTTGCCTCTCGGGCTGATTCTGCCAGTTCCAACTCGTCACAGCGGACTGGCCGGGACCGCAAGGTCGAGGCAAACATTACCCATCCGGAAAACCCCTGCACCACGAGTTTCCCCCGCATCTCATAATCGGGCATCTGTGCCACGAATCGCAAAGCATGTGCGGCCCGGTCGTGCTGTTTGCTGATCAGGTCCACCTCGCCTTCCCTTTGCTGCATTACGCTGAGAAAACCCTGAAGCGCCAGTTCCTTGCCTGCTGGAATGGGCATCGATATGCACACCACCCCGTAGGCGGTATCGCCCGTCGGGCTAAACCATACCTGCTGCTTCGCCTGTGGGTCGGGTGCAACAGGTCGCGTGCGCCACTGGGCCGGCGGGAAGCAAGTGGCGCGAAGATCCCGTTCGTGAATGGCGCCGACCGGGGTGGGCTGCGTTACAGAAGGTCGGGTCGAGGCACAACCCGCCAGCCACAGGCTAGCGAGGAATATGATGGCGACCTTTGACGCCATAGTCGTTGCCAATGGGAAAATCTCGGCATTACCCGTCGGAAGTTGTTTGAAGAGCTGCATGGGTCGTGTAGCATACGAACTGAGCCATCGAAATCGAACCGAAATCGAGTCCTCACGTTTTCTGGCGTTTTTTCCCTATTCTGTCGGGTTTTTGTATTGGAAGGAATCCAGATGAGTCAGAAGGTAGCGTTCGGGATCAAGTGTTTCGCTGCGGGCCTGGGTGAGCTTGAATCGAAAATTGCGTCAGGGTCGATCACGCCAGCGGGTGCCGTCCCCGATCTTGAGATCATGTTCCGGGAGACGTGCGCTGCGTGTGCAACGCTCAGCCCCGAAGAATGCGACAACGCCATCGCCTTAAAGTTTGCGTTTCGTGAAGCGATCGCCCCCTGGTTTTCCAAGAGCTGGTGCATGAACCGGGCATTGCAGAAACCGCGTGGCTATCCGGGTGATTACGAGATTCTTGAAGCCATCTATATCGACCGGCCCGTGTCCGAAGGCATTGGTGAAGCATTGGATCTGTACTTCCTGCGCAGCGCTCTGGCGAAGGCGGTTCGCGGCCGAAAAGATTGGATTCGTGACTTTCTGCACAACAACCTGGCCTCGCGGCCGGGAATGCCTCGGGTTCTGGATATCGCGTGCGGACCTTGCAGGGAGATCCGGGAACTCGTCAGCGGTAACGGCAAGGCACCGTTCACGTTCTGCGGGCTGGATCTGGACGATGAGGCACTTTCGTTCGCCCGCTCGGCGCTGGCGCAAAGCGGGTTCCCCCCAGAGAGGGCAACTTTCATCAGGCAGAACGTTCTGCGGCTTACCTCGGGCTCTGGAAATGTAGAGGCCTACGGGAAGTTCGACCTGATCTACAGCATCGGTCTGTATGACTATCTGCGCGATGAAGCCCTGATCCAGGTCCTCAAGGGCACGGCGGCGATGCTCGCGGAGCAGGGGCAATACCTCATCGCGTTCAAGGACAGTGACCGATATGACTGCACCGAATACCAGTGGGCCGTTGACTGGTACTTTTGCCAGAGAACCGAGGCCCAGTGCCGCAGGCTTATTGAAGAGGCACAGCTTGAGATCATCTCCATGGAAAGGGAGCCAAGCGGTGTGGTGATGCTCTTCACCGCCGTTGCGAAACGCGGCCATTAAGCGATGCCGTGGTCGAGAGACGTTTGCCCTTGAAATCGGTCTTCGCATGCCGTTTCCCCTGAAGCTCAATGCCTTCGAGCGATACATGCTCACCGACGACTGCGCGGCCTATCCGATGTCGTTCTTCATCAGCTTGTCGTTGGTTGGGAGGCTTGACCCAACGGCCTTTACTGCGGCGCTGGATACGACGCTATTGCGGCATCCCCTCCTGCGTGCGCGCGTAGCGGGACCGGGTGGGCGAAGACTCCAGTGGGTCTGCTCACCGTGCCGATTGCCGTGGCTCGACTTTGCCGCAGCAGAGGTGCCGATGCGCTTCCTATGCGGATTCCGCATCGACCTGCGCCGGGAGAACGGCTTGCGTGTCTGGGTTCGCCAGGGGGATGGCCGCGGCGTTGTGCGCTTCCAGTTTCACCATGCCTGCTGCGATGGAGTCGCGGCAAGTCAGTTCATCGAGGACATTCTGTGCGAGTACGACCGGCAGCAATGCGCAAATCCGGGCATCCCGTCCGTTCCGCGGCCACTGGACACCCAATCGCTTCACCGCAGGAGTCGGTTCGGCACCGGCTGGCGAAGCCGGCTTTGGCACAGGCTGATCCTCCCCTGGGGCGTCAGCGTCGGCACCCTTCGATTCTTTCTCCGGCGTCCCGCGCCACTTCGCTGCTCTGAGTTCGCCGGCGGCCCGGCGGGCGAGTATGACGAGTCCGCAATGCCCGAGTTGCTGACACAACGTTTCACTGAGGCCCAACTCCGCCGCCTGCTCTTCGCCGCCGGGCAGAACCGGGTGACCCTGAACACTCTGGTGCTTCGCGATCTGTTTCTGGCAATCGAAGCGTGGAATACCCTCGGCGGGCAACAACACCGGCCTCTGCTGCGGGTCATGGTTCCGTTCAACCTGCGCGGGCCTGAACACAGCCAGATGTCGGCGGCCAACGTGGTGGGAATGGCCAACGTTGATCGCCGCCTCGGCGCCGCCGATCCCCGGCTTTTGCTGGATAGTCTCGGGCGTGAGATGAAGTTCCTGCGGCGTTTCCGGCTGGTGGCAACTTTTTCTGCCGCACTGGCGCTGATCGAATGTCTGCCCGGCCTCAAGGGTGTTTTTCAAGCGGATCGGTGTCTGGCCACCGCTGTGTTGAGCAACTTGGGGCGAATATACGATGGCACCCCTCTGCGTCGTTGCCATGGGAAGCTTGTCTGCGGAGACCTGACCGTCGACGCCATCGACATAGCGGCGCCGATCCGGGCCGGTTCACGTATTGCGTGCGTGCTCTATACCTACGCCGGTGAGTTGAGCCTGGCAATGAACTGTGACGCCCGCACATTCCACCCAACCACCGCAAAACTGTTTTTCGACCAACTCGTGGAGCAGATCGAGCAGACTGCGTGCGGACGCATGGTGTGAGCCCTGGGCATGAAGCAAGAAGGGGTACGCGACAAGAGATTTCATCCGCTGCACGTCGTAGGCATCGGTGGCCGGTTTTGCCATGATGGCGCGGAGGGCGCGCAGAAGGAAAGCCGTGGGAATGCCGAGGAGGCGCACCTGGTTCTTTTCTCAGTTCAAACCCGCTTTTGCATAGTGGTTCTGGCCGTTGCCACGCACCGTGTTCTATCGCGGTAGAGCCCGCCCTTACGGACGGCCCCCCCGCACAGATCCCGGCGGGCGATTCCTAGTGTACTGCGTCGCACTGATGCCAACTTAAAATCGGGGTGGCATGGCCAGATCGGCACTCCGAGATGGCCATGATGTCGGCCCCATGCTCATTCCGGAGTACCGGCCTGAGCATGCCACCCATGTTGATGGACTTCGG
>JBBQTU010000136.1:0-11964 GCA_038213005.1 Tepidisphaerales bacterium
GGTCATTGCCGCCAATGCCCCGACCGACGCCCGCTACATCATGCCCATCCTCGACGCCCGTCGAGGCCTGGTCTTCGCGGGCATCTATCGAATATATTCAATCTCACATCCAAAACCTGAAATAGCCAATCTGGAATCGCCAACCTCAGATTCCAAATCTCAAATCCAGACTCTCCCCGATGAAGTGACTGCGCCTCAACTCGCGGCCTTGGCCGACCTCCTCGCCCGCGCCCCTCGCCCCCTCACGCTGCTGGGCGAAGGCATCGCCACCCACCGCGATGCGATCCCGGCCGAGGCTTCTATCACCATCCTGGATGAATCTCTCTGGACCCCGACGGCCGAGACGGTAGGGCGGCTGGCCCTCCTGCTCGCCCAGCAGGGCCTCTTCGCCGACCCCTTCAAACTCACGCCCGTCTACATGCGTAAGCCCGAAGCCCAGGAACGCATGGAAGCCGGCCTGCTCAAACACCTGGAGAATTCATGACCGCTGCCAACCCGTCACCCGATGTTCGCGGACCTCGTTTTCTGGAGCCCCTGCCCTATGCGTCCGTCAGCGAGACCGCCAATCTCCGTTGGATTGTCCGGATGCTGTCGTTGCTGATGATAGGGCACGCTGTCAGCGGGATAGCCTGGGTCGTCCCCATGCTCGGGCCGAGTCGAGTTCCGCTGTGGGAGATGGCTATTCGTTTGCCCACCGTGATCTTGTTTGGCGCGGCCGCCGTCCTCATGATCCTGATGCGGCGGGAGGTTCTTGTGGCTGTGATAGCAGCCTACTCGTATCAGATGTTGCTGCTGGTGGCTGCGCCCGTGACGCTGGTGTTCCAGCGGCTGAACTCCAGTCAGGGCGCCGCATCCGTCGGCCCATACTTCTGGATGATGTTCGTTTCCGGTTGGTTTTCTTTGGCGATCACGATCCTCCAAGCCATCGCCATCATCGCCATCATCGCTCGCTGCCGAAAAGCTGGTGCCCTCGATTGATCAAAGATTCCCACCACTCGTTCCGCTGGAGACACCGAGCCACAGAGACGCACCCGGAGCCCAAACGCCTCCGTGTCTCCGTGCCTCTGTGGTTCAAATTTTCTTCAACCGCTCCGCCAACCCCGCCACCAGCCCCATGATCTTCTCCGGCACCGCAGACACCGACGACCTGGCCACCGGCGGATTCCCATCGCTCGCGCCCAGCGCCCCGTGCAACGTCATCAGGCCCGACTCGATTGTCGCCAGCGCCCCGATCGGCGAATGACAATCTCCATTGAGTTCCAGTACCAGGTGCCGCTCCACCAGCACGCACAACCGACTCTGGGCGTCCTCCAGCGCCGCCGCGATCCGCTGGGTCTCTTGATCATCCGCGCGGCACTGCAGCGCCAGCGCCCCTTGCCCGGCCGACGGCACCAGTTCTTCCGGCAAAATCGCCGTCATGCACGTGTCATCAAATAATCCCGCTCGTTTCAATCCCGCCATCGCCAGGATCACCGCCTCATACTGCCCCTCGCGCAGTTTCCGCAGCCGCGTGTCAATATTCCCCCGAATTGGCTCAATCACCAGATCCCCGCGCATCGCCAATATCTGGCATTTCCGCCGCAGACTCCCCGTTCCGACCTTCGCCCCATGCGGCAGATCCTCGATCCGCCTCACGCCGCCGGCGACAATCGCGTCCCGCGGATCCTCGCGCTTGGGCACCGCGGCAAACATCAGCCCGCTCTGCTGCACCAGCGGCATCGTCACCGGCACATCCTTAAAGCTATGCACCGCCAGATCCACGCGCTTCTCCAGCAGCGCCACCTCCAGTTCCTGCGTAAACAGCCCCTTGCCCCCAAACTCATACAGTGGGCGATCCTGTATCTTGTCCCCGCTGCTGATGATCTGGACAATCTCGATCTCCAACCCGCTGTGCGCAGACCGCAGCCGGTCGGCCACCCACCCCGTCTGCTTCGTAGCCAACAGCGACGCCCGCGTGCCTATGCGTAAGACTGCCATATATGATGTCAAAGCATAGCCGCCTCCCGATTCCCTGAGAAGCCAGCGTCTGGCATTCAGCATTCAGCATTTAGCATTTAGCATTTAGCATTTCTCCCCCCCTCCCCCTTGCATTTCGCACTGGACACGGCGAAAACTACATGAGAATGCCCCGTGGCGAGGCCGACCTCGTTCCCGGAGGCACGTCCGTGGTCCTTGCGGAGTCGCACCATGCCCGTTTTTCAATACCAGGCGTTGAACTCATCCGGCCAGGACGTTAAAGACGTCATCGAGGCCGCCTCTCAGGAAGAAGCCTACGCGAAGCTCCGCTCTCGCGGCTTCTACCCTCAGTCCATTAAGGAGAAGGCCGGCAAGAAAGCCGTCAAGAAGAAAGAAACCACCGCGGCCGTCTCGGGCACCAGCCGAAAGATGCCGATCTCTATCGGCGGCGTCGCCCGCAAACAACTGGTTAACTTTACCCGCCAGCTCTCGACCCTGCAGGATGCAGGCCTGCCGATCCTTCGCTCCCTTCAGATTCTCGAACAGCAGCAGAAGCCCGGCTTGCTCAAGGCCATCGTCGGCGGCGTCTGCGACGAAGTCGAAGGTGGCGGTTCCCTGTCCGATTCCATGGCCAAGTTCCCCAAGGCCTTCGACAAGCTCTATGTCAACATGATCGCCGCCGGTGAGGCCGGCGGTGTGCTGGATCTTATTCTCAACCGCCTGGCCGACTTCATGGAAAAGGCCGCCAAGCTGAAGAAAAAGGTCGTCGGTGCCATGATCTACCCCGCCGTGGTCATCATGATCGCCGTCGGCGTCGTCTCCATGATCATGATCGTGGTCATCCCCAAGTTCACCCAGATCTTCAAAGACTTCAAGACCGACATCCCGGGCATCACCAAGTTCCTCATGGCGATGGCCGACTGGTTTGGCCCCGGCTTCGGCTGGGCCTATCTCCTGGCCGCACCCTTTGTCATCGGCGCCATCGCCAGACTGCTCAAAATGTCCGAAGGCGGCCGATACTTTGTCGACGCCGTCCTGCTCAAGATCCCCATTCTCGGCGGCATTCTCTCCAAGACCGCCATCGCCCGCTTCACCCGTACCCTGGGCACGCTGATCTCCGCGGGCGTGCCCATTCTCGACGCCCTCAATATCACCAAGGAAACCTGCGGCAACGAGGTCTACTCCCGCGCCCTCTCCAAGGTCCATGATTCCATCCGCGAAGGCGAATCCATGGCCGACCCCCTCCGCGCCACGAAGGTCTGCGACGCCATCGTCGTGAACATGGTCGACGTCGGTGAAGAAACCGGCGATCTGGACAAGATGCTCATCAAGGTCGCCGACAACTACGACAATGACGTCGACGTGCTGGTCGGGTCGCTGATCAGCATTCTCGAACCCGTGATGGTCGTCGTCCTGGGCGTCATCGTCGGTTTCATCGTTATTGCACTGTTCGCTCCCATGGTCTCCCTGCTCAACGCCGCGTCCGGCCAAAAGGGCAAATAACCCGCGGAGAACACCACTGATGAATTCTCAAAACGCAAACCTCAAATCGCCCCGCAACGGTCGAAGCGGCTTCACGCTGGTCGAGTTGCTCGTGGTCATCGGCATCATCGTGCTGCTGATGGGCATCCTGCTGCCCACGCTGTCGAAAGTGCGGAAGAGCGGCCAGCGCACCCGGGCGGAGGCGGTCTTGCAGAACATCGCCGCCGCGATCGGCGTCTATCAACTGCAGTTCCGCAGCTATCCCGGGGCGGCGGCCAATGCCGATGTGATGTGCAAGGCCAACGGCTATAACGTCAATGCGCCGACCTCATCCGAGAACCTGCTCCTCTCACTGGTCGGCGGCTTGATCAACCGGACCGGCCCGGTCATCTACGACAAAACCCTCCTCGGCTCCGGCCCGCGTAACCTGCTGAATGACCAGGGCAAGCAATACCCTCCCTTCATTGAAGGGGCGAAATGGACCGATCCTGATCTCGCCCACTTCACCGACACCGATGGTTCGGTCTGCACTGATTCCGGTATCCCCGAGTTCCTCGACGGCTACGACACCGATCCGCTCCCCGTCCTCTACCTGCGAGCCAACGTCGGTAAGCTTGGTACCGTCTCTGACGATCTCAGCACTCAATATGATGTCAGTGAACTCTACCCCTACACCCAGCACCTTGGCGGCGGCGCCAAGCATGGTCTGCGTGCCCTCGGGACAAACCCAGCTACAGACCCGATCGACGCCAAAATCCCCAACTTCGCGTACGCGTATCTCCGCAGCACCACCCTCGGCGGCAGCCCCCGCACCCCCGACGGCTTCATCCTGATCTCTGCCGGCCCCGATCGTATCTTCGGGACCGCCGATGACATCACCAGCTTTGGTCCCGTGATCCCCTGAGCGAGGCGTTCTGATGATTCAGCCTTATCCAAAGTCTGTCACCCGCCGCCCCGTCGGACCCGCAAGGCTCCGCCCTTCGTGCCTTCGTGCTTCCGTGCCTTCGTGCCTCCGCCATTCATCCGCCTTCACGCTGATCGAATTGCTCGTCGTCATCGGCATCATTGCCCTGCTCGCCGGCATTATCCTGGTCGCCGTCAGCCGCGCCCGTGGCCACGCCAGTACCGCTCGTGTCATGGCCGATCTCCAGGCCATCTCCACCGCCCTGGAAGCGTACAAGTCTGACTTCGGCGACTATCCCGCCAGCCTGTCAACTGTCCCCGCCTGCAGCGGTGGCCAGATGCTCGCCTGGGCCATGGTCGGTCCCTATAACGTCGTTAAGGGCACGAACATGGCCACCGACGGCAAAGACGGGCCCGGCTTCCGCGCTGTGGCCCCAGGGGCGGCCGCTCGCGGCTCCGTCTACGGCCCCTATCTCGAAGCCGACAAGTTCCTCCTCCCTGACGGTGCCGGCTCGTATTTCCTCAAAGACACGTTCGATCAGCCGATCCTCTACTTCCGCCGCGTGGCGAAGCCCGCCAGCAATGCCCCGCTGGATCTCTACAGGGTCACCGACAACGACACCGTGGGCACCACGCCGCTCAATCGCGCCAACTCCACCGCCACGGCACGCTTTGACGCCATGGCCCAGCGTGAGAAAGTCACCGGGCCCTTCCTCCTCTGGTCCGCCGGGCTTGACGGTATTTTCGGTCCTGAAAACCCCAATGACGCTGCCACCGGCCCGACCCAGGTGAAGTCTTGTGATGATGTTCTGTTGTCCGGCGGCCAGTAATGGCCCCCTTGGAGCTGCCCATGCGAAAACAACACAAGGCCTTCACGCTCGTCGAAGTGCTCGTGGCGATCTCAATCATCGTGCTCTTGGTTTCCCTGCTCACCCTCGCCGTGCAGAAGGTCGTCACCTCCTCCCGGGCTAACGCCACCAAGGCACTGGCCCAGACCGGCGTCAGTATGCTTGAAGAATGGCGTCGTCCCGGTGCCACCGATTATCCGACGTTCCCCTGGCCCCTGATGAGTCCGACGACGCCCGCCGTTCCCCTTGTCCCCGGCGATCTCTCGCCCAATGGCGCGGGCTTCAATAGCGAAGGCTTCCAGCTCAGCCGCGCCGCCTTCAGTCGAATGAACAGCCACTCCAGTGTCAGAACGCTCATCGGCAAGATTCCCGCAGCCCGCTTCATCTCGCCGACTGTCGATTTCACTCTGCTTCCCCCCCGCACGAGCATCTCAACCACCCCCGGCATCGGCTATGCCTTCCAGGGCAACTTTCCTAAGCAGACTGGCGTCGGCGACCGCTTCTTCATCTGCTATAACGGCCTGCCATCCGTTGCGTACGCCGCCGCCCCGACCAATGCCGACCCCACGGCTTGGCCCGCCAACTACAAAGACTACTGGCTTGAGTCCTACGGCGGCAAGGGTATCCAGATACTCAGGGACGCATGGGACAACCCCATGCTCTTGGTCCCCTCCTGCGGCTTCCAGGCCACCGATCTCAATGGCGACCCGATTCTGGTGACCTCCGACGGCGTCAAGACCAACAATCAGTTCTTCGGTGATGCCAAGACCGACGACTTCCTGAGTCGCCTGGTTTGGACTACGGGCAGGGACTACGCCCTCCGCAAGATCGTCATCGCTCCCATCGCCAAGAGTCCCGGCCAGTGGGGCCTGTTCATGTGTGCTTCCGGTCACAACTCCGCCGTCGCCAGCCAGCCCGATACCTCCGGCGGCAAGGTCCTCTGGGACCGCATCGCCGCCGTCCCCTTCTTCGCCTCCGCCGGCCCCGACGGCATCTTCTTCGACCCGGCCACCCCCAAGACCCTACAGGATAACATCTACTCCTTTGAGAATTGACATGAGAGACTCTCTCCAGAAAATCTCCCGCCCCAACACCCCGGCCCGAAACGCCCCAGTCTCCCTGTCGGCGTTGCAGCACCGTTCTGTCGTCCGTAAGCCCTCTCCTGTTTCATCATTCAGCATTCATCATTCAGCATTCACCTTGATCGAGCTCCTGGTCGTGATGGGCATCATCGTCCTGCTCCTGGGCATCGCCGCCCTCGCCTTCAACTCACTCACCGGCCGGCGTTCCACCTCCATGGCCCAGAACCAGGTCACCGCCATGCTCGCCCAGATGCGCGCGATGGCCCTCAATGACACCAGCGCCGTCGCCAACGTCTATGGCGTCTTCTTTTTCTACGATCCCACCGTCGACCGCGCCATCATGCAGCCGGTCGTCCTGGGCACGCTGGGCGACCCTGACCCCAACGACCAGTACAAAGGCTGGGCGGCTGGGGTCGACTACGAGGTCGGCGATCGTGTCGTCGCCATCACCTCGATCGATGGCCGCCCCATGGCACTCCGCTATCGTTGTCTTGATGGGCATACATCCGCCGCCGCGACCAATCGCCGCCCGCCGCTGGTCATCGACATGAACAATGGTCCCTGGGGCAACACGCTCTGGGCGCTCTACTTCCCCCTCGCCACGGATGTTGATGTCGCCGATGTTGCCGCCCAGCAGCTTCCCGCAGGAGTGGGCCTCCAACTGCTGACTGACGTCACCGATGGTAAACTCCAGGTGCTCGTCGGCGGCGGCCCCGAACGCTACCTCCAGACCGGCATGATCCTCTTCGACAAGACCGGCAAGGTCGCCCACGAGTACTATCAGATCCTGGCCGACTCACCGCTGGGCCGGCGCCTCCAGCTTGGCGGCAACCTCCCCATGCTCTACTCCCAGCTTGGCCTGACCATCTACGACCGCGAGAAGTTCCTCGCCGCCACCCAGACCGGGGCCGCCACCGCCTTCGCCCCATCCGACGCCGATCGCGCCTTCAACGTCTTCGGCCAGACCGCTCCCGCCGTCGGCGATGAAAAGAACGAAGAGCAGTGGCTCGATGAAAACGCCTCCCTCCTGCTGCTCGATCGCAACACCGGCGAACTCAAGAGTGTCCGCAAATGATCCCGGGAGAACACAAATGAACCTCAACTATCAAAATCCAAATTCTCCTCCCAACCCCCGGCCGCAATGCCGCGCCGTCCGCCGCTCTCTTTCGGCATTTAGCATTCAGCATTCAGCATTCAGCATTTCCCCCGCCTTCTCAATCGTCGAAGTCCTCTTCGCGGTCATGATCCTGGGCATCGGCTTCATCATGGTCGCCGCCATCTTCCCCGTCGGCATCCAGCAGGGCCGCGATGCCATCGACGACACCACCGGCCGCACCATCGCCCGTGACGCCGCCAACCGTGCCGCCGCGGCCTTCCACTCCATCGGCGATGCGGATCGCGCCACCGTTGGCGATGCCAATCTTAAGGCCCTCGACCTTCTCAGCAAGACCCCCAAGCTGCACTACCAGCCAATCGATCCCGCCGATCCAACTCTCTTCACCTTGCCCACGTGGACCATCACCAATGGCGCCAACCCGCCTGGCACCATCGGCGGCGGGGGGATGAACCTGTACCAGTTGACCGGCGGTGATTGGGAATACCCCGCCCAACCCCAGTATCTCTCCCAGCTCTTCTTCCGCACCACCTTTAACTGGACGGCCAGGACGGGCATGCTCAGCATCCTCGCTATCGCCATGCGGGACGGCCGCGCGACGCCGGGCATTCCTCTCGCCTTTCCCTATGTCAGGGAATGCCAGATCCTGACGGATGGGAAGGACAATATCTATTCAGACCTGTATGTCCAGGGCGTCAACGCCAGTGCCGGCATGACCGATGCCGACATCGCGGCATTCCTCGGCACCAACGGCGCTATCGTCACCGTCAGCGGCGGCATCACCCGCCTGCAGGACAGCCCCTCTTTGAAGGGCGCCACGCCGCCGGCCGGCAAGACATGGGCCTTGGACGGGGTCAACGCCTGGATGTTCAGCAGCGATATCCCCGTGATCGGCTCCTATACCCTGACCACGAGTCTCCCATGAAATTTCCGATCTCAAGTTCACGCATCCTGGCCCCCAGTCCCCAGCCGGCTGCGCCCTCGCGCCGCCGCGGCTGTGATATCCGCTATCCGCTATCCACTATCCGCTATTCTGCATTCACGCTGACCGAGATCCTCGTCGCCATCGCCCTGCTTTTGATCATCATGGTCTCCGTCTCCACCATCTTCCGCACGGCAGGCCAGACCGTCGGCATGGGCATCGCCATCACCGATCAGAATCGCGCCCTTGCCGCCACTGGCCAGCAACTCCAGCAGGACATCATCGGCTACTCCGATACCGATCCCTACATCAATGGCTCCGGCCTCTGGCCCGTCAATGAAGTCCCGGGGCCATATGCTCCGCCGTTCCTCTTCATCCGCAACTTCGCACAGAGCAGCCTCCACGACAAAGACGCCGCAGCCACCACCCCTTTTCGGCTCGACTCCATCGGCTTCTTCACGCGTGGCGCGTTCAAACGCCAGACCGGCAGCACCGAACTCGTTGACCAGATGCCTGTCTTTAGCAAGGCGTACGTTTGGTACGGCCATCTTCGTTTGCCTGACAATGCGACTCCTACGCCAAATCCGCGGAACCCCGGTGAGCTATTCCCGGTCGGGGCAGACCCCAAGGTCTATAACCCCAATAATTTCTACGCCAATCAATGGATTCTCGGCCGCCGCGCGATCCTGTTGACCGACGTCATCCCAGCGCCGTCTCCCCAAGTGGGGACGGTTCTCAACGCATGGGGAGCCCCCGTTTTGTTTTACGGTCGTGATACTGGAAGCAGGAACGATCCCGCGGTCTTTTCGCCGCTGGGCTTGGGTGCGATGGCGACACTCCATGATGACAGCGGCTATCTCCCAGGCGAGCGGGTGCAGGAATCCCGCTATGACATCGCGGCGATGAACCGCTTCCAGTCTTGGCAGGACTATGCGACACTGATCCAGACCTATCAGGATGGCGTCGTGGTCGGCACGCCCGGCTATACCCCTTGGGTCGAGGGACGCTTCGCCACCCGTCCTCTCGCTTCCCCGACCGAAGGCATTGACCTTGACTGGAATGTGAACGGCGACCCGGCCAATAAGACCAGCTTCAAGGCAGCCGCCGCTCTGTCCGTTCCCATCCTCCTGCGCAACTGCACCAACTTCGTCGTCGAGTTTGCCGGCGACTATGTGGACCAGACCGGTGCACCCAACTCGAACGCGAACTTCGTTGTTAGCGATCCGTCGACCTGGCACTTGGACGGCGTGATCGACTACGACTTGGTTGGTACCGTTCAGCAGATCCACTGGTACGGCCTTGGCAACACCGTCCAAGCCAAGCGCGGTAGCGCGATGCCATTTGAATCCAATCCGCCAAGCGGCGCCTACTGCTGCGGCTGGACCAAAGACATGCTCTGCCTGCCGGCGACGGGCACCTTGCCGACCCCCCGGCCGTCTCTGGCCCCCAAACTCATCCGCATCACCGTGCAGGTGAGCGACCCACAGGGCCGCGTCCTTGATGACATGACCCGGCAGTTTGTTTTTCCTGTGAAGTACAACAACTAAGAGGCAACCATGAAGTTCCAAGCCTATATGAAGATCGGAGAGCCTGCCACGGCGAGTAAACTGCAAGCGGAAAGCGAAAATAAGCGTTTTTCCGTGTCCGCTCTCGCCCTCTCCCCCTCTCGCCCTCCCGCCCTCCGCCTTTCCTCCCGCCGTGGCAGCGCTCTGCTGCTCGTGGTTGTCCTGGTCCTGCTCCTGGGCATGATGGGCACCACCTTCCTCTTCGTCATGCGCGCTGCCCGCCTCCAGGCCGGCGGCCCCGGCAGCGGGGCCCTCATGCAGGGCACTTGGCCCACCGTTCCCCAGAACGATCTCGATAACGCCATTGACGCCCTCAAGGTCAAGGTAATGGCGTCGATCACCAATGGCGTCCGCCCCGGCGGTGCCTACCTGCTTCCTGCCAACCCCGAGTCCTCCTACACTCACCCGGATGCGCCCAACGCCATCTACCTCGCCGACCGCTTCCCCGTGACCGAGCCCGATCGCACCGGTGTCCCCGCGAATTATGGCGCCATCATGTGGCGATTCATCACCGCAAACCCCAATCACGCCTCCGATCCCAGGATCAACCTCTACACCTCGCAGTTTCGCGTTACCTATCCCACTTCCGGCAACTGGCTCGCAGTGGACGCGGCTGGCAATCCCTATCCCAGTTGGGTTCAGTTGGCCCTGTCCGGCCGAACCCGGTTCTTCCCCGCGATGACCCTCATGCGCACCGACGCGGCAGGCACGGCCCTCCCTAATCCCGACAGCCGAGTCCTTCTTGATAATGCTGGTAACCCCACGATCGGCATCGCCGGCGACGCCGATGGCGATGGTATCGTTGATTGCCGCCTCTACTACCAGAGCACCACCGGCGGCTATGACTTTTATACCGGCGTCCGCGTCGTCGATAACAGCGCCGCCGTCAACGTCAATACCGCCTGGCGCAGCACCGCCGATCACGACTTCAGCTTCGCCCCCATCCCCGCCATCCCGGGCACCGATTCCCTCACCGGATACCTCGGCGCCTTCCGCTCCAATATCGGGTTGTACGAGATGCTTGTCGGTTCCACCACCGAAGGAACGGCGGTTGATACTACTGGCGGTGCAACTCGGGCCTTTCGCGATCTCACGCAGCTCGACATGTTCCGTTTTGGCGGCACCGGGGCCATTGCTGGCCTTAAGACCGTCTACAGCGGCGATGACGTCGCCGTCAGCGGGACACCGGTCGCCGGCGTCGAGTACCTGACCGTCGGCGATGCTCTGGAGCACGGCCTGGCCAGGAGACTGGACCAGAGCACCAAACCCGGCTTCAGCGCCGCGGCCACCCGTTTCAAAAAGTTCGACAAGTTCGACGACATCGCCCAGGACCAGCTCACCAGCCGCTTCTGCCTCGTGAGCCCCAATTTCGCCAACTCGAAGCTCACCACCAGTCTTTCCTGGAGCACGCTTGTCTATGCCCCCAACGTGCGCGTCAATGGCGTGGTCGTCCCCCAATTCCAGTTCTATGGTGCCAACCAGTCCGACTACTGGTACCACACCGTCCTGAGCACCGACAGCAAGGCTGGATCCAGCCGGCAAGCCTTTTTCGCCGCTGCCGGCAATGCCAACTATCCAAACACCCTGACCCTCAACAACATCAACAAGACCATCCGCCCGCATCTCGTCGGCGAGAATGGCGTCACCGTCTCGGCTCCCTTCGTTCCCGCGCCCGCGCCCGCTGCCGGCCTGGTCACCGCCAGCACCACCTTCGGGAACTGGGATGATCCCAATAACTACATGGCCGATTACGTCGCCACCGACTCGCCCCGTAAGGCCTGGGCCAACGGCGCATCCTTCGGCGAACTCTGGCGCGGCTACTACGGCGTCTTCAAGGCCAGCGGCAATCCCATCCAGGTGACCCGCTACAACGGCGGTAACAACGCTCTTGGCGAAGGCCTCCCCACTGGCTGGGATGGCGATCGGCAACTCCTCCTCCGCTCCGCCATCGCCGCCATCAACACCATCCAGGCCCGTCAGGACCCCACCGCCGACGCCGAAGTTCGAACTGTCTCCATCGGCGGCAACAACATCAGGCTCTTCGGAGCCAAGCGACAGCCCTTCATCACAGAACTGATGGTCGAGACCGGCC
>JBBQTU010000137.1:0-11894 GCA_038213005.1 Tepidisphaerales bacterium
TATTACCATATGGCCGTTCCTGCTGCATCTGAAGCCTCAGCCGGTTCAGTTCCGCCCACGACACTTCACGTTTGATATAGACAACGCCTCTCTTCTTCTATGGCGCGGCCAATCTCCATATCGCGGGTCCTGCCCGGAAAACGGGTACGCCCAAGAGCCGCTGCCCATATCAGAAGCACCATTATTATCTGCGGCGAAGAGGGTCCCGGTGATAAGGTCTACGCCGGAGAAGAGGGGGTAGAAGGTCCCAGTTCCGCCCGCGATCTGGGCATTGAGGTCCACCCCGGCAACGCCCTGCACCCCGCTGACGCGGATGGCGACCGGCTGGTGCGGCGTGTTGGCGGCGAGGAAGTGAGACCCCACGGTGATGGACGGCCCGGCCGCATCGGCCGGGGCGACGCCCGCCAATAGGGCGAAGCCGCAGGCGGCCAGGGCGACAGGTAACTTGAGAGGCTGAGTGAGACTCCGTTTCATACTGCTGTTCCTTCCCTATAGTGTTTGAGACAAGTCATGCGCGGGCTGGTGACTTCGCCCGCGTCAACCTACATGGCTTTTGACCCCTTATCCGCTTCCACCCACGTCGACCGCAAGGTATGTTGACCCTTTAGCCGCTTCCGTGTGGCACGATCGCGACACATCAAAACGTCCTATTCGTCATCCTCTTCTATGTTTCGCGTTCCCGCTCCATGCTTCCGAGCCGCTCCATTGGCGGATGGTCGTGCCCGTATACCTGGAGCGCAGAGGGCCATCCATCCGTCTTGCACATTCGCTCGAGCCAAGCAGCAAAGCTGCTGTCCCAAGAGTACTCCTTTACCAGTCCAGGGTCATACATGAGTTCCTGGATTGTGTAGCCATCCTCAGCGTAGATGATCGACCAGTCCTCTCCCTCTATCCTCCGTAAGGCTATGTAACAGCCATCTCGAATGTCGCAGAACCGCACGATTCCGAATGGGATATCTTGCCGTTCGACAGTTCTCGCACGTAGCGTGAGATTAACTTCGATGATCTCCGCTGCAGGCATCAGGCGGTAGATCTCCCGACACAGTAGCATCCCGCCATTGTACTGGCGGTAAAACTGATCGATGTCCGCTGGTAGTGCTACCCCAAGTCGTTCATTCACTTGCGCCAGTCCCACCGCGCATCCCGCCTCCATAATATGAGAGCCCCTTATCGTCATCTCGTCTTGAGCATCCTGCATAATTTCGATGCGATGCAGACCTTCCAACGTCCGGAACGCCTCCATTGGCCTATCCCAATCCGTGTGATAGCATCGCTGTTCACGCCGCGACACCTCGAAGAACTCATAGTCGGTCATGGTGCTTCCTTCTGTTCCTGCGCTAGCTGCATAACTTGGTACGGCACATCGTCCTGAAAGGTAAAGGTGACATCCCACAATAACTGGGCGGAACAATGTGGGATGTCACCTTCCTTCACCTTCACCTTTGCACCTTTGCCCTTTGCCGCCCCCATCCTATCCTTACTCCTTCGGCACCGGCCGATGCCGCCGCCAGACCTGCAGGTTCTCCGGATTCCGCTCCAGCCTCATCTGCTCCTCCGTCTTCCTGGTGGTCGCTCCCGTGCGCAAGTCAACCCACAGTGTCGCGAAGCGACAACTGGTAGTCCATGGGAGCCCCATGTGAACATTCCTGGGCACCCGACCAGGCCACGTACCCGGATCATCAGGCGAGCGATAGGCGCTGTCCGCCAGTTCCCTTCCGAGGACCATGTGATAGTTGGCAGCAACACAGATTACCGCGATCACGTCCCCATTCCAGTGCGAATCGGAGACCATGGGTCCAAGTGCCAGCGCCAGTTCGTCAAAGGTGTGCCGATTGATGAACCCGCACGCCTCGTCTGTTAAGACAATATGTGTATAGGCAAGATTCACGCTACGGCGCGCCTCAGCCTTCGTCTGCCCCGAGTACTTCACATACCGCTCAATGATCGGCCGCTTCAGGGCCTTGAACTCCGCCACCACCTGCTCAGAGCTCGGTGCCGGGCCTTCCCGTTTCATCAGCACCCGCGCACGAGGATCAAATCGCTCTGGGTTCTTCGCATATGGATCACTCGGCTGCGTTGTCGATGCACAAGCGGTCAGAAGCCCCAAGGTCATCACTGCAACGCCGCCCAGACTCGCTTTCCGTCCCATGTAGACTCCTGATCGTAGAAAGTAACCTTGCTTGTCTGCCCTCGAATCCACGTACCCATTCCCCCCGGATCAAAGAACGTTATCGGTCCTGAGTCGCCGGTGGCTGCGAACGATACCTTCCAGCCGCTCGGCGGCGCGAGGCCGACGTGCTCCATGGCAACGCCCACCAGTGAAGCGCAGCCCCCCTGCGTGGCGTCGATATCAAGGCCGTAGTTGGAATACGTGCGGCCATAAGTATTCGTTGTGCTTTTCGGGGACAGCAGCTTGTACAACCCGTCGGCCACGGAAGGCAGGACCACCCACGTGTGCTGTTGCACAAGGTCAATCGTGGCGGTGGCGTCAGTATCGCTTGCACGTATCTTGTTGATGTTGTCCCGCCACACGGTGAGATCACTCACATTGTTCCGGTGGCCATCACCGAAATTCGTCCAAGGCAGGTCGCCTGTCAGTGAGTCAACGAACGCCCGGGCATACGCGTCGAGCCCATCCTGCCCTGTGGAGCCGAAATATTCGCCTTCTGGCGTGGTCCGATGATCAGGATCGAAATATGTGAGTTTGCAGAAGGCGTGACCCATGAAGGCAGCGACCCCATGCCACCCTTCGGTTTTGCCCTTGATATCCGCCCCAGCGAAGCCGGCGACTGCGGACGACCGCATGCTAGCCAGACTACTGTAATTCATATCGAACAGCACTCTCTTGCCAGTCAAGGCGTTGTACGTGTACGGCTCGACAACGTACGTCTTGAGCTTGTAGTCCACGACGGTCAGCTTCACCGTGTCGGTGGTCGCGAAACTGGCTGGACCAATATCGCCATCGGGATCAAGCGACACGGTAATTGGTGCCCCTCCCCACGCTGAGGACTTGGCTTCGCCCTCTATGTAGAACGTAATCTCACGCTTCCCATCCGAAAAGCCAAGTTGCGCGGGCGTATAGGCATAGTTCCCGCCGCCGATCACATTGCCCCTCATGCCGGGCGGCATATTGATCAGCCACGAGGATCTC
Organism: Tepidisphaerales bacterium; assembly: GCA_038213005.1. Taxonomy (GTDB): domain Bacteria; phylum Planctomycetota; class Phycisphaerae; order Tepidisphaerales; family Tepidisphaeraceae; genus JBBQTU01. The sequence continues at coordinate 3,152 of JBBQTU010000137.1, forward strand.
GGTTGATCCTTGTCGACGTTCCAGAGCCTAACGTCTCCCCCCGGATACGAAATCTTGATCCTGGCCACGTTAAGGTCTAGCCAGGCCGGTAGCGTGATGACGCCCGGATAGAAATGGCCGCTGGCGTGGTCATCAGCAGTACCTGCTTTTCCGTCGCTATTGTATCCATCTAGCGCGTCATCTATGCCGTCGTTATCCTCGTCCAGCCCTACCTGCGTCTGGACAAGCTTCCCCGGATACTCCTTTGATCCGGGCATAGCCTCAATACGATCCACCTCGGGACTGCGGTCAGGCGCGCCAAATCCTTTCGTATTGCTGGAGTCCACGTCCACATCCACCTGAACAACCGTGAACTTCACCTGATCCGTCGCGTGCGCCCGCCCGCTCTGGACGTCCAGCGTCAGGGCCACATCGCCCTGCGCCGAACTGCCCTTAATGCCCTCGATCCACGCCTGATTGGGAACTTGTCCACTACCGGCAACCCAGACCAGAGACGTCTCGCTGCCGCTGAAGAGGAGTTGGCTGCGTGAGGAATCCTTCCACACCTTCACCTTGTCGCCACCGCTGATCGACAGCGTAATCTGGGCATTGTCCAATACGATGTCCGAGCCCCAGCCCAGGTCGACGCCAACAAGATCCTTGTCAGACCCGCTGTCCTGGTAATCGGGCACGTTGTTCTGATTGTCGTCATTGTCATTGGCCGCGACGTAGACCCCGGGATCAACTTCGTTGGGCGCTCCGCCGTCGCGGTCTTCAGCGACGTTGTAGACCGAAAGGTCCGCCGTCGCAATGTCAAACGATGCCATGAAGTCGTCAAAGTCTTCGTCAATGTGCGGCTCCCAGCTATACGTGTCTTCTAGCGCCAGATACCACTGCTTATCGGCTGCGCCGCTGGGCCGGGTAAAGCCCGCATTGTCCTTCAGGCTGGAGATAGGGCCGACTTTGTAGGCACCGCTGTCGTCCACGCTATAGTCATGCGGGACGCCGTCATAGTTGGTAATGGTCGCCGACCCTGAAAGCACATCCCAGGCCGCCGCCTCAGGACTGTCGGCCTTGACGATGCCTCCGTTACCCACATTGGCGGTGCCACTGCCTGTGTAGCCCGCTTCGTTGCGCGTGATCGCCAGCGTAGACGGAGCGATGCTATACCAACGCATGCCGTTATTGTAATCGGAAAGCCGCTCTGGCAATGTAACGCTGATCGCCGACGGACTGGCCACCTGCCCTGTCGCGATGGGCACAACACGGAACCAGCGGGTAACCCCGGCCGGGAGATTGGTCAGCAGGCAGGCGGTGGAATCGGCAGGGATTTGTTTCAACTGCGAGAAGGGACCATTGGCGGAATTACCCATCTCCACGCTGTAGCCAGTCTCCACCTGCGAATGCTCGTTCCATGTCAGGCGAACTTCGCTCGGACTGAGCACCTCGGCCGTCAGGCTCGTGGCCGGATTGGCCGGGGCGGTTACCAGACGCAACTCGGTGGCGAAGTTGGTGAGGTTCGACCGGGCGATGAGTTGGTCGGCCGTGTTGACCTGCCGGTCGCGGTCGAAGTCGTAGGGATTCAGAATGTCGGCCGGATTCAGGAGGGTACGGAGATTGTTGCGAACGATAAGCTGGTCGGCCGTGTTGACGCGAGCGGAGCCCGGCTCGTTGCCAACTTCGCCGATGGCCGAGCCGAAGTAGAATGTGTCCCTGGCATGGAGACCGGTGCGGTCGTTGGGCAGGGCGGTGACCTGCAGCCACTTGCCCTTGACGGCCGATGCGTCGCCCCATGTGAAGACGAATCGCGTGGCACCGTTCTTGCCGGCACCGGCGCGGATGGCGAAGCCCGTGGGCCGCGGGGCGGCCGACCAGCCAAAGGGGTCGTTCAAATCATTCCCCATGCGGAAGGTGAAGTCATCCAAGGTGGGGGTGCCGTTGGGGTGGTCAATGTCAACCATCAGCCCATTCAGGCCGCGGCTATAGCTGGAGTAATTGGCGAAGCCGGCCGTCTGAAGTTCGCGCAGCGGCTGTTTGTCGATGCCAATGGCCGCATCGTCAGCAGTGTTGATGGCAGGATTGCTGCCGTCGAAAGCACTGTTGTTGTAGAAGAGATAAGCACCGGTGACGGTGGAGAGCATCTGACGCTGCTCCAGCGTATCCATCACCGCGCGGGTGAGCGAAGCATTCCGGCGACCGATCATGGTCCTGCTGCGCGACGGTCGGTCAGGCGAAGAACCGCCCGCCATCCCGGCCAGACGATTACCACTTTGAGGCGTATTGCCCCCCCCCATTGCATGATGCTGCTTTCATGATCTTCCCTTTCCTTTGGCGGGCTCGACGCCAGTTGGTTGCGCGTGGCCCTGATCGGGACAGGCTTGTGGCCGGTCGCTAATTTCCTGCCGTTTGGCCGAGAATTACTACCGAGATCCGCTACCTTCCTGTTGCTCGTCCAACTGAAGCAACGAGACTACCAATATGGAGTATTGCTGTCAAGCACGTTACATCAGTAAAATCATATCATGATCTGTTGTACACGTGCTCTTAATGCGTGGTGTATTCAGTTTGGCCTCACCATGACCTGTGCCCAGTAGCCTGACGCATTGCGGTTGCCACGGGCCTGGTGCACGAGTTGGATGCGGGTTTCGTCGTCGACGAAACTGCTGATGTCCACGTCGGCGGTCAGCCATCCGCTGGGCGCCGTTTCAGCGGTAACCGGCAGGCGCTGGACCTCGGTCTCATTCACGCGGACCAGCAGATCCCATTCGCCATCAGGATGCCGGCCGATCACGAGTTTCAGGTGTGCCGGCTTGCCCTTGGGAAGCTTCATGGTCGTCTGCAGGCGACAGGCCACATCAGCAGTCAGTGGATAGGTGACAAAGATGTTCTTCTTGCCCTGAACCGCCGCCTTGAATCCCGGCTCCATGTTGGCCGAGCAGTTGTCGATAAACCAGTAGGGCAGGAACCGGCTCAACTGCGCCTGGAGTCTCTGCTGGACCAACTGGTCGCCCTTGGCATCGGCGAAGTAGACGCCGGTCATGTGATCGCCGGTCGGACGGTTCTTGGGCGGCGGCGTGCCGCGCCGGTGCAGCAGCAGCCAGTCGTAGAACTCGCGACTGCCATAGTACGCCGGCCAGATAGCGTGCCCGCCGTGTGGCACCATCGAGTAGGCCACATCGATCGATTCCTTCTTCAGAGCGTCGACCATGTGCGCTGAGTCCGGCTCGCTCGCGCCGTCATCCTGCCCGGAGATCACCAGAAAGGTCGTCTTGCTGTCGCGCAGGATTGTCGCCGTGCCAGCCGGGTCGACCTGGCGCGCCACGATCGGGGCGATGACGGAGAACAGGGTGGGCGCCTCGCGTGCCAGAGCCCAGCAGCCCTTGCCGCCCATCGAGAGGCCGGTCAGGTACAGGCGCGTGCGATCGACCGGGCATGTCGCGATCACCGACTGGATCAGCCGCACGACCGCGGGTGCCATGTCGGGAGATTCCCATGTGCGATCCTGCGGACACAGCGGCAGCAGGATGATCATCGGCAGCCACTTCTGAAGATCGGGTTTGTTCCCCATATCCACGGGGATCCCGCAGTTCATGACCGCCGATGGGTCGCGGCCTCGCTCGCCGACGCCCGACAGGAATGTGAGCATCGGCCACTTCCTGGTGCCAGGGCGGTATGCTTCCGGCAGGTAGATCACAAACGGCAACTCACGCTGCTTGCCGTCCTCCTGCCACTGGTAGACCATTTTGTGGTAACCCGGCGTCCGCGGGTTCGCATCTCCCTGGCCCCACCCCTTAAACGTGCCCTTGGGCACCGGCGGCTCGCCGGCTGGCTGGGTGGCAGGACCGGCCGATCGGCCGGTGAGACAGACCGTAAGAATGAGGGCGGTCACCCACCCGCAAATAAACCTGGCTCGCATCATGGTGGTAACGTACCGTCTGCACCGTTCCCGATCCATACCTGCGGATTCAGAAACTACCTGGATGTACGTGGCAGCGCCCGCAGCTTTGACTGTAAGGAGAGGCGAGCCTGAGATTCCACCACGGCAGCTTTGGCCCTTGAGCGCCCTGGACGTTGTGACATCTATGTCTCCATCGCGGCCGTCAGACGCTGGGTTGCCTTGGGCGTCCGCAGTTCCGACTTGCCGAATCCCGGGATGGCTCCTGCACGCTCGGCGGCCGCCTGGGCGTCGGGGTAGTCGCTGATCAGCATCAGCTTCACATCCGGATGGCTGGCATGCACCTCTGCGAGGAGTTGCACGCCCTCGTAGGTGCTGAACAGGCCATCGAGCTGGCGGTTGACCAGAAACAGGTCTGGCAGAGGCAAGGTCCGGAGCGCCTGCGTCAGCGCGGTGTCGTCATTGATCCGCTTGATGACGGCTGTGGAATCAGCGAGGCGCACGGCCTGGATGAGATAACTGCAGTCGGCGCTGCAATGGCCGACGAGAAACACGTGTTTGGGCATATGCCGACTCCTTGAATATTCTGCCAACGCCAGGCCCGGGCCTGGTGGGAAAGGCCTACGCCAGCATCAGGGCCGGCTCCTCCATCAGTTGTTTGAACGTACGCAGGAACGTCGCGGCAGTGCTGCCGTCGACGACGCGGTGGTCGGCCGCAAGGCAGACGGTCATCATGGTGCGGACGACAATCTGGCCAGCGACGACGACCGGGCGCTGCTCGGCCGAGCCGACGGCGAGGATGCCGACTTCCGGCGGATTGATGATGGCAGTGAACTGGCGGATGCCGTAGCTGCCCAGGTTGCTGATGGTGAATGTTGCGCCGCTGAGTTCATCCTGCCGCAGCTTCTGGCGACGGGCGCGGTCGATCAAATCGGCCGACCGCTGGCGTATCTCCTTCAGTCCCATCTGCTCGACGCTGCGGAGCACGGGCACGATGAGCCCATCAGCGAGGGCGACGGCGATCCCCAGATTCACATCACCATGGCGGGTGATCTGCTGGCCGTCGAACGTAGCATTCATGTCGGGATGATCCAGCAAGGTGACGGCCAGCGCCTTGGCGAGGAAATCCGCGATCGAAAGACGGATGCCCTGCTTCTCGAGCGACTCGTTGAGCTTGGCCCGAAGGCCGTTTACCTGCTCACAGTCGATGTCGACCATCTCGTAAAAATGGGGGATGTTCTGCTTGGACATCTGGAGGCGATGGGCGATAACGCTGCGGATCTTGGTCATCGCCAGCACTTCCTTCTTGCCCGAGCCCACCCGGGCGGGCATCGCCGGTGCGGCAGGCACCGGCAGCGGAGCCACGGCCGGCGATGGGGCCGCGGGCACTTTGACGGTAGCGCCCGGCTTGTGCTGGGCGGCTTGCTCAACGTCGCGCTGGATGATCCGACCGTTGGGACCGGATCCTGTGACGGCGGTCAGATCGATATTCAGTTCCTCGGCGAGTCTCTTGGCCAAGGGAGAAACGGCCACGCGTCCACCGGCGGCAGAAGCATCGCGGGGGGCAGATTGCGCGGGGGGCTGGGCAGCGGGCGACACCTGCTCGGACGGCGCGGCAGCGGTGGCTCCCTCCTCGCCCAACTCCTGGGGCAGCGGCGACTCGGAGGCTGGCAGATCCGCTTCGACCGCCTTGGCCTGGTGACCCGCCAGTGCAGTCTCTTTCACCGCGGCAGGATCCTCACCCGCGACAGCCAGCACGGCAATGGTCTGGCCGACCTTAACCTTCTGGCCTTCGTCGATCGCGATCCATGCCAGCTTGCCGTCCTCGAAGGCCTCCATCGGCATGGTGGCCTTGTCGGTTTCGATGTCGGCGATCTCCTCGCCCTGCTTGACGGCATCGCCCTCCTTCTTCTTCCACTTGACCAGAGTTCCTTCGGTCATGGTGTCCGAGAGCTGGGGCATGGTGATTTCGGTCGGCATGATGGTTCCTTCCCTATCAGAGATTTTGCATACTGACGTTTGCTGATATCCCGAACCGGGCACTTACGTCCCCCGCTCGCTGGCACTGCTATCGATAGCACACTTCCGCAGCGGCGGCCACGACCTTCTCCACGCTGGGCTGCATGAGCACCTCCAGGTGGTGGTTGTACGGCGACGGCGCATCCTCGCTGCAAACACGCCGCACGGGGGCATCGAGGTCATCGAATGTCAACGCATAAACGCGTTCCATGATCCCGGCGCCCATCCCGCAATACGGCCAATCTTCATCGACAATCACACAGCGGTGGGTCTTGCGGACCGATTCGGCAACTGTCTGTTCATCCAGGGGGCGCAGAGTGCGAAGGTCCACCACCTCGGCATCGATGCCGATGGCCGCGAGTTCGCCGGCGGCCTTGAGGCACAGCTTCACGCACTTGGACCAGGCGATCAGCGTCACATCGGCGCCGGACTTCTTCACATCCGCCTTGCCGATGGGCAGGACATACTCGCCGGCCGGCACTTCGCCGCGGTCGTTTAGCATCAGTTCGGATTCGAGGAAGATCACGGGATCATCGCAGCGGATAGCGCTCTTGAGCAGGCCTTTGGCGTCATAGGGTGTGGCCGGCGCGACGACCACCAGGCCAGGAATGCGGCTATAGACCGCGTCCATGCGATGGCTGTGCGTCGCTCCGAGCTGATGGGCGATGCCGTTGCCTCCGCGAAAGACGATCGGAATCTTGAACTGGCCGCCGCTCATGTAGCGGATATTGGCGGCGTTATTGACGAGCTGGTCGATCGCGACCCAGGAGAAGCTCCAACTCATGAACTCGACGATCGGGCGCAGGCCGCACATGGCAGCGCCGACACCCAGGCCGCAGAATCCACCCTCGCTGATCGGCGTGTCGATCACGCGCATCGGCCCAAAGCGGGCGAGCATCCCCTCACTGATTTTGTAGGCGCCGTTGTACTGCCCCACTTCCTCGCCCATGAGAAAGACGTTGGGGTCGCGTTCCATTTCCTCCGTCATCGCCTGGCGGAGAGCTTCACGATATTGAATCTCAGGCATTTCACACTCGCTTGCTATCTGGCTGGTCGGTTGCGCCAGGCACCACTGACGTTCGCCGTCTAGGTCTTTTCCAGAGGATACGTCTCAGAGTAGACGTCCTTGAAAAGGTCGGCCGGTTCAGGATTGGGACTCTGCTCGGCGAAACGCACGGCCTCATCCATGAGCTTACGGATCTCGCCTTCCATCAGGCCGAGTGAGTCGTCGTCAACCAGCCCCTCCCGGCGAAGACGCTGTTCGTAGATCGCGATCGGATCACGGAGGCGAGCCTTTTCCATCTCTTCCTTCGTGCGGTATTTCATGGCATCGGACATCGAGTGGCCGCGGAAGCGGTAGGTATTGGCAACCAGATACGTCGGCCCTTCGCCAGCGCGGGCACGGTCGGCCGCCCGCCCCACCACATCCACCACCTCGTCAATATCGTTCCCGTCAAAGGCCGCGTAAGGCATATTGTAGCCGCTGCCTCGACGTTCGAGATCGCGTTCAGCGCTCGATCGCTCCACCTGCGTGCCCATCGCCATGTGGTTGTTCTCGACGATGAAGATGGCCGGCAGTTTCCACAGGCTCGCGAGGTTCAGCGTCTCGTTATGCACACCCTGGTTGATCGCACCGTCGCCGAACAGCGTGAATGACACGCCGCCGGTGTGCCTGTATTGCTGGGCAAACGCCGCCCCGGCCCCCAGCGGAATCTGCGACCCCACGATGCCGTGGCCGCCAAGATTTCCCGCCTCGGCCTGGAAAAAATGCATCGAACCGCCCTTGCCTTTGGAACACCCGGTCACCTTGCCGAACATCTCGGCCATGGCGGACTTCGGCTCCATCCCCAGCGCCAGGGAATGTCCGTGATCCCGGTATGCCGTGACCAGGTAGTCCTTGCCCTTCTGAAAGATCGCGGAGATGCCGGCCGCGACCGCTTCTTGCCCACTATATAGATGACAGAACCCGCCGATCCGCTGGCCGGGCCTGGTGTACTCCTGGTACGTGCGCTCCTCAAACCGCCGGATCAGCATCATCAAGCGAAGCAGCTCGCGCCTCGCCTGGGCATCGGCCACATCGGACGTTGATTTCACAGCGGGCTCTTCTTCCACAGCAACACCATTCATCCTGAACTCCGTCTATCTTCGCACCATTTCACGAGTTATCTCAGTTCACTAATCATAGCAGCCTGATCCGCAGTCTGTCACCGCCAAGGTCACTTTACGGGATTATAGGCGTTGTCGGCAAATCATGCCGCGCCCCGCCGTGCCAGGCCTGCCCGTTTTTCCGGGCACGCAATTTCCTAACCCCACGGGGCGGCATTCTCGCGATTTCTTAGCCCCAACGGGGCGGCATTCTTAAGCCCAGAGTAAGCGTACGCGCGCAGCCCTGGGTAAGTGTCCGGCGCATCAATAACTGGCAGGAATGGCGCGATGATCTTTTCTTCCTCCTCCCCATGCGGGAGGCTGGGAGGGGGTTGGCCTCTCTGAGCCGGACGGTTATTGATGCGCCGGTCCTACGAACCATTCACCTTGAATGAGCCCTGAAAAGGCGACACCTCTTTCAGCACCGTATTCGCTCCAACCACTCGCTAACGCGCAACTTGCATCTGCCCAGAAAAACGGGCACGCCCTTCTTAACACTGCAGCGCAAGTCCACTGCGCATCCTCAAAGTGGGGCAGGCCGCCTCGGCCGCCCATTTCTTTGCCGACAGATCACGCTTGAGGACGCCGGTGGAACATGGAAGCACTTTGACGTGAATCTGGGTTATCGGAGTGCCGACTGTCGCGGCAAGGGCACGAAATGGGCGGCCGATCCGCCACGGCGAGATGCTGGGCAGGCGGCCGGCC
>JBBQTU010000138.1:0-11802 GCA_038213005.1 Tepidisphaerales bacterium
GTGACGATTAGAGATTGGGAAGACCGGCCGAAGCGCGGACCGCGTACACCCGGCCTCGCCCGGGGAAACAAGCCACCACACCCTGGCACCCCCGAAAGAATCTCCCCAAACCGCTTGACCGGCCAATCCCTACAACCTATACTTACCCAAATATCATGTCGCGGCATCCCCGCGCTAACCGGTGCTCTGACAAGTGGAATATCCGAATTAAACGGCCGACAGTCGCAACTGTCACGCTTGATCCCGGATATCAGATATCATACCTAGCAGGTGCTATTGTTCTTTCAATCAATCAACAGCCGCGCAACACGTTCTTCCCATGATGACTTATGACTTATGATTCCCCCTCAAGTAAACTTGATCATCTGACCCCCCGAATCGCACCTAAGTCCTTATGGGCACTAATCTCCCGACCCCATCCCCCCACCCCTGAAAAATGTGCGCATCTTGCCCATCCAATCGCACGTAAGTCATCGAAGACAGGAGGCCGAAGAGCGGACGGCAAGGGGCTTACGGGGGCGAGGCGGTTGGCGGTTGGCGGCTCGGCGCGCAGGGCATGAGCGGGGAAACCTGGTCGATGGAAGGGCGGGGCGGAAACTGGGGCGTTGCTTCGAGGCGGGTAGGCATGGGAAGAGGCGGTGCCGGAGCTGATGCGTGTTGGCGCCCGAACGAATGAGGCTTGCGATTGAATTGACAAGTCCCGGCCGTCTCTTATACTGAGCGACCCTCTACGCTCCCGTTGCGCACAGAGGGAGTGGTATTTTCGTTGGTTTTGCTGGTGTAGCTCAGTGGTAGAGCGCGTCCTTGGTAAGGACGAGGTCACGGGTTCAATCCCCTTCACCAGCTCTGGTCGGCATTCGACATTAGGCACCGTGCAGTGATCGTGGGCGGGCCAGCGGAGTGATTGGGCAGAGGCCTTCAAAAAGCCTCGGCCCCGGAATCCCGCATCAGTGGCCCGGAGCCCTGTTCGGTCCCAAATGTCGAGTGCCGTTGTTCAGTTACTTCAGTTGGCAGGTCGACGCTGCCATGGACAGTGGTGCGGTGGACGAGAGTCCCCTCACCCGCTAGCAAAGCTGGGAGGCCATTATGGCTAAAGGCGTATTTCAACGGACCAAGCCGCATGTCAACGTCGGTACCATCGGTCACATCGACCACGGCAAGACGACTCTGACCGCTGCGATGTCCGCTCGTTCGGCGAAGAAGTTCACCACCGTGACCGCGAAGAACTACAAGGATATCGCCAAGGGCGGTACCGAACGCGACGCCAGCAAGACGGTGACGATCGCCGCTGCACACGTCGAGTACGAGTCAGACGCGCGGCACTATGCCCACGTGGACTGCCCGGGACACGCCGACTACATCAAGAACATGATCACCGGCGCTGCTCAGATGGACGGCGCGATTCTGGTCGTGTCTGCGGCCGACGGCCCGATGCCCCAGACCCGCGAGCACATCCTGCTGGCCCGCCAGGTCGGCGTGCCCAAGATCGTGGTCTTCCTCAACAAGATCGACCTCGTCGACGATGCCGAGCTGCTCGACCTCGTCGAGATGGAAGTCCGCGAACTGCTCAACAAGTACAACTTCCCCGGCGACGAGATTCCTATCATCCGCGGTTCCTCGCTCCCGGCCGTCACCAATCCTGCTGACGACAAGGCCAACGAGTGCATTGACGCGCTGATCAAGGCCCTGGACGAATACGTCCCGGTTCCCGCCCGCGCGGTCGATCTGCCGTTCCTGATGCCTGTCGAAGACGTCTTCTCGATCAAGGGTCGTGGCACGGTTGCCACCGGCCGTATCGAGCGCGGCAAGGTCAAGGTTGGCGACCCGGTGCAGATCGTCGGTCTGAAGGATACGCGCGACACCACTGCGACTGGTATCGAGCAGTTCCAGAAGACCCTGGATGAAGGCATCGCCGGCGACAACGTTGGCGTGCTGCTTCGTGGCGTTGAAAAGGACGACATCGAGCGTGGCCAGGTTCTGGCGGCTCCGAAGTCGATCAACCCGCACAAGAAGTTCACGGGCGAAGTGTATATCCTGACGAAGGAAGAAGGCGGCCGTCACACGCCGTTCTTCAACGGTTACCGCCCTCAGTTCTACTTCCGCACGACCGACGTCACCGGATCGGCCAAGCTTCTCGGCGGTGCCGAGATGGTCATGCCCGGCGACAACGTGTCGATCGAAGTCGAACTGCAGTCGCCCATCGCCATGGAAGAGAAGCTCCGCTTCGCTATCCGTGAAGGTGGCAAGACGGTTGGTTCTGGCGTGATCACCAAGATTCTCGAATAGTCGAGGATCGCAACAGCTACGGCGTGGATCGGCAGAAATGTCCGACCCACGCCTTGACGGTGTGAATTCCGAGTTCAGATCTCAAATTTGAGATGTGAGACTTGAGATTCGAGACTTGAGATTTGGAATCCGAAGGATTTGAGTCATGGCAAAAGAGAATCGTGAAATGGTGTGGATGCAGTGCACCACGTGTGGCGACCTGAACTACCGCACTGAGGTGAAGGTGGCTGGTGGCGTGCAGAAAATCGAACTGAAGAAGTACTGCCGTCGCGAACGCCTTCACACGCAGCATAAGATGAAGCGCAAGTGATTTCCGCAGAGGGCGCAAGCCAGGCTTGCACTCACTGAGGAGCTATACGCCAGTAGCTCAATTGGCAGAGCGGCCGTCTCCAAAGCGGCAGGTTGTAGGTTCAATTCCTGCCTGGCGTGTTGAAGAAGGGGCATCGAAAGATGCATCGGTAGCAAACAATGAGTGACCTCCCGGAAAATCTTCAAGGTCGTCTGGACGACTCGCGGCGTAAGCCGCCGGCCGCCCAGAAGGGGCCTGCGGCTGCCAGTTTCTTCACCATCTACAGGCCGCACCAGGGCGGATGGACCCGGCTGGGCACGGCCATTGCCAGTGCTCTATTCATCGGAGCGACGGCTCTGTTCCTGGCGTATGACGTCAGCACCTCGGCGAAGTGGAGCAGTAAGCTCACGATCATCATCGTCAGCCTGTGGGTTATTCTGTCGGCGACGCTCGCCTGGTGGGCCCAGAACAAGGCCATGCATGTTGAGTTCATCATCGACACCGATAGTGAGATGAAGAAGGTCAACTGGACCAGCCGCAAGGAGCTGATCGGCTCGACCAAGGTTGTTATCCTGTTCATGCTGATCATGAGCACGATGCTGTTCTTCATCGACATTCTGTTCCAGCTTTTCTTCTTCTCGATCAACGTCCTCAAATTCAGCCCGTTCCAGTCAACGGGTGGCAAGTAAGAACGGGAGCTTGGAGCAAAGATGCAATTTTTCGTCCTCCGTGTTGCCAGCAACAAAGAAGACCAGGTTCGCGAGAAACTGGTCCGGAAGGTCAAGATCGAAGGCTTGGAAGACCGGGTTGGCCGGATTCTCGTCCCCACTGAACGCGTCCGCGCCATGAAGGGTGGCGTGAAGCGTGAGAGCGACCGCAAGCTTTACCCCGGCTACGTCTTCATCGAACTGGAACTTGAGAAGGACGGCCGCATCCCAGACAAAGTCTGGTTCATGATCAAGGAAACCGAAGGGGTCGGCGACTTCATCGGTTCCAATGGCAAGCCCACGCCCATGAGCGTCAAGGATGCCGCCAAGATGCTCGAGGAAGCCGAGCGTCCCGAAGGCGCGCCCAGCCTCAAGACCGAGTACAAGAAGGGCGACAAGATCAAGGTCACCAACGGAGCGTTCCTCAACTTCGAAGGCGAAGTCGACGACATCCTGTCGGACAAAGGCATGGTCCGCATCATCACCACGATCTTCGGCCGCCCCACGCCCCTGGAACTGGAATACTGGCAGATCGAAAAGGTCTGACGCGTCAGCAAAGCCTGAAACAAAGAAGCCCGAGGCAATCGCCTCGGACTTCTTTGTTTCGGGTACAATGCCTCACCATGGGACTGGATGGCGTTGAACTGATCATGGAGTGTGAGGATGAGTTTGACATCCGCATTCCGGACGAAGAGGCTTCGAACGCAGTCACTGTTGTGGACCTGTACGCACTGATCTGCCGGTTGCGCGGTCCGGAGATGGCGAAGCCAGAGCCGTCGGCGACCATGCAGGCGATCCGTGATGCTCTGCAGCAGACGGGAACCAGCGCCAGAGAATTTGAGAACTCGGCGCGGCTTGCCGACCTCGTGCCATTGAGGCAGCGTCGAGTGTTCTGGCGGTTGCTGGGGCAACGACTTGGCAGGAATCTCCCGGCATTGGCCGCGCCATCGTGGGGCTGCGCGGTGGCTCTGGGCATGATAACGTTCTGCTCGGTAATCGGTGCGCTGTTAGCTTGGCCGTGGATCGTGCTTGGTTTCATGCTCGGGGCGTTTGCAGCAGCGATTGTCGTGTGGATTGCGCAACGGCTGTGCCCTGACTTTCCTGCCCGCTGCCGTACCGTCCAGGATGTAATCGACCGGCACGGTCCGATGGGCGGGTCGCAGATCTGGCAGAGGCTTATCCATGTGATTTCTGAGCAACTCGGCGTCCGGCCGGAGGAGATCACGATGGAGAAACGCTGCGTCGCGGATCTACACGTTGGATGAAGGACCGCCGCGGGAAGCTGACGCCGTCCATGCCGACTTCGATCTTGCCGACCAGCGGGTTGCCGAACTCCGCCAGCAGATGGAATCATCATGACAACCGATCGCCCTGCGACCGGACGCTCGGAACCCAGTACACTCTGAACTCGTTGCGCCCCCCCCCACGGCTTTGGGCCGTGCGACGCCATGGCGACGATGCGGTACGGCAAGGAGCAAGATGCAGAATGTAGTGGGGCGTAATCCTGCTGGTGATGTTTGGTGCCGCGACAGTGTGGTCGACAATTCGGACTGTCGGGACAATCCGCGCCGCCCGCCGTCGGCGCAAGGCCAGCCGAGAGAAGATATACCGTGACGGAATGATCTGCATTCGCTGTGGGTACAACATGCGCGCGACCCCGGAGCGGTGTTCGGAATGCGGCTATCGGCCGGGCGAAGAGGGCGAAGAGTGACAGCGGCAGGAAGCCGGCCCTGCCCGCACTCCCCACGCGATTGATCTTCAATACGGTCGATGCACTGTCACGCCCGGCAGAATGGCAAGGTGTTTCTCGTTCAGCGTGGCCACTGGAATCCGCGTGCGCGAAGCCGTAGATCCGATGAGACAGTCGAGCCAACCCACACCATTTGACAACCGGTATTCCCGCAGCAGGTCCAGCGAACGTACGACATCCTCTTGCGTCACGGGTATGACGTGGAAGAAACCGAATAAGTCATCGACGACAGACTGCTCTCGTTTGGCGCGTGCACCCGGCAGAACCTCGGCCAACACGGCAGGGTGTGTCATCAATGCACCAGTGGCGCGAAGTGAATCAAGGAAAGCGATCGCTTGCGGATTGCCCCGCAGGTAATCAATGATGATGACGCTATCGACGATCAACCCGTGCTACCCTCGAGATTCAACTTGCCGCCGCAGGGTCTGAGCGAGGGCGGAGGAGTCCTCTATGTCGGTCCGATCTACCCAGATTCCGAAGGCCTCGTGGTCTGCCAGGCTCAGCGGCGACGGCTCGACGGGGCGCACTTCCACCACGGTGCCGTCGGGCAATTGCGGTCCGTCCGCAAGCACGATGTTCCCATGTGATATGACGCCTCGATAGGTCATGTCGCCAACTCCACCTTCATGATAGCAGGACGACGGGGCGGAATCGAGACAAGGAGCAGATACCGCGCGGACAAAGGGCGGGTATTCATGCTGCGCCTGGCACCATCGTGTTCTACCTTCTGTTCTTCACCTTCGGACTCACCACGCACGCCGTTGTCACCAGCAGCCAGGTCGGGAACATTGCCAGGCCCGGAATGGCCTCGGCGATAAACGCCGGCAGCATGACCCAACGCCAGCCCAGCAGCATCCACAGCAGAATCGCCGTTACCACATCCACCGCGATCTCAACCGGCGGCATGAACTGTACCGCTGCCGAAACCGCGTCTGAGATCGCCGCCACTGCGAACGCCGCAACGATGCGGAGGATGCCGAGCCATTGAGGATACGGATGCTGCTGGGCCGCAGGCGGCCGCGCTGTGACGGTGACCCTGATGGGCGACACGCGCGTCACCTGGGCCGCTTGGATCGGCAGAGGCGGCGGCGTCAGCCGCGGAGCGGGCAAGCCGTGAATGTTGGTGTCCTGGTCTCCCACGGTTGCTACCTCTGGCGAAACTCGACCTCCACGCGCACATCTGGAATCTGCATCACCTCGGCCAGCACGCGCTTGAGCCTCAGTACCGCCACCGCCTCTGTGGCTTCGTCAAACCCTTTGGCTCTAGCGAACTTCAACAGTTCCTCGCGCAGCGACTGCCGGGCCGCGTACTCCACCTCGCCGCGGTTGAATCGCGCCCAGGCGCTGGCCGAATAGACCCACCACTTGCTGGGATCAGACGGCACATCCAGAAACTCGCGATCCAGCACTGGCCGGGGCAGGCTTACTTTCAGCACCCTGGCCTTGGCATCATAGGTGAAGTCGGTGGCTTTGATCTGCTCGGTCGGGATGATGTACTGCACGCGGCAGTCGTCCACGCGAACCTGCGCCACGGTCGTGCCGAAATATACCCACCATTTCGTGTAGCTCTCGGCGCGTTCGATGCTGACGGTGAGGTTCTGCGAGGCGACCACATACTTTGCCTGCGACCTGATCCCTGTCACCCACACCTGCGTCTTCTGGATCGGGGCATTGGCCCCCAGGATGCCGTCAAGGATGCGCCACCCCAGCGCGCCCACAACCAGTAGCCCCGCCAATCCGAGAATCAGCACCACGGTGCGCTTGCGAATGCCGCCCGGCCGCGTCGTCGCATAGTCCAGACTCGCCACATGAAGGTCGCTTGGCTCCGCCATCGCATCTCCTTGTTGCCGCCCGCCGCAGCGACGACAACAAGAGCATACCGCACTGTCGCCGCGCTTCAATGCGAGGCTCGCCGGAAGCATGTTTGTAACCAAGCGGGTGGCTCCCGATGTCTCCGTCGGCTTCGGCGTCTTTTCCTACTTCGGCCTGGCCCTGGACTACGGCGGCGATTTGCCCGGCCGCTATAACGTGCAGCGCATTCCCACCCAAACGGGGCTTCCCACTGCGTGTTTGCGGGGATATGCTCTGAAAGTGGACGCAAGGATCCTGAGTATGGGTTCGGGCGGTATGCTGTAGAACCGCCATTTAGTCTGGCTATTGGAGAGACCGTCGATGCAATATGGTGTCATCATGGCAGGTGGCTCGGGCACGCGGCTCTGGCCCATGTCGCGGGCCGAGCGGCCCAAGCAACTCCTGCCCATCATTGGTGGCAAGAGCCTCCTGCGGCTTAGCTTCGAGCGGCTGCTGCAATTCCTGCCGCCCGAGCGGATCTGTGTCTGCACCTCCGCCGCCCATCGCGCGCAGGTGGTGGCGGAACTACCCGACATGGCCAGGGGCAATCTCCTGGGCGAGCCCTGCCCGCGTGATACGGCCAACGCCGTCGGGTTTCCTGCTGCCGTTTTACTCAAACGCGACCCGCAGGCGGTCATGGCGGTGGTGACGGCCGACCATGTCATCGAACCGGTCGACCGGTTCGCCCAGTGTATTCGCCAAGGTTTTGTGGTCGCCGCCGAGCACCCGGAGTCACTGGTGACGTTCGGGATCGTGCCAACGTTTGGTCACACAGGCCTGGGCTATGTTCACCGTGCCGATGCGCTGTCGCTGCAAAGCGGCGCGGCGGGCGCGTATCGCGTCAGCGAGTTCAAGGAGAAGCCCGATCAAGCCACGGCTGATCGCTATGTCGCGTCGGGTGACTACTACTGGAACAGCGGCATGTTCGTGTGGCGCTGCGACACATTCCTGGCCGAACTGCAGCAGCACCTGCCGGAGTCGGCCAAGGGTCTGGCGACGATCGCCGCCGCGTGGGACACGCCCAGGCAAAGCGAGGTCCTTGCGGCCGTGTATCCGACGCTGCCGAAGATCAGCGTCGACTATGGCGTGATGGAGCCGGCCTCGCTGGGCAAGGGCAAAGCGTCGGTGGCGGTGGTGGAGATGCCCGTGCGCTGGATAGACGTCGGGTCATGGCCTGCGCTGGCCGAGGTATTGAAGTCCGATGGCGACGGGAACGTGACCGAAGGCGGCCCGGCCGTGGTGATCGACAGCCAGCAGAACATTATCGTCAGCGATGATCCCGAGCATCTGGTGAGCGCCATCGGGCTTCGCGATATGATCATCATCCACACGCGCAAAGCCACGCTGGTCTGCCCGCGCAGCGAGGCGCAGCGCGTGAAGACTCTGGTGGATCTCACCAAAGCGCGATTCGGCACGAAATACCTGTAGCCGGTGAGCCGCTATCCTGCTGTGCGGGCGAAGACCGCACGGACCTGCCCGACGCCGTCCGGGAATGTCTCTACTTGCGCGAATGATCCGCAGCGGGCGAGCAGCCGGAGCATGGCCGGGCCTTGCCCGGCGCCGACCTCCAGCCCCAGCCATCCGCCGGGCCGCAGGAATCGTGGGACCTGCGAGACCATCCGCATCAGGATCGTGACGCCCAGCGGCCCGCCATCGAATGCCAGTGTCGGCTCAAAGCCCGATATCTCATGAGGCATCCTCGCCGCCTTGGCGGTGGAGATATAGGGCGGGTTACACGTTAATACGTCCACTTGGCCAAGGAACTCCACAGTATCGAACGGCGTCAAGAGGTCTCCGCATCGGAATTCAACTGATCGCGCCAGTTGCAGGTGCTCGGCATTGCGCTGGGCCAGTCCTACCGCGGCGGACGACACATCGGAGCCCAACACGCGCGAACCGGGCACATGGGCAAGATAGGCCAGAGCGAGATTGCCGCATCCGGTGCAGATGTCCAGCACGGTTGCCGAACCCGTCTGGTACATCGTTTCACGGATTTTGTCGATCGCAGCCCGCGCCAGGATCTCGGTTTCCCGTCGCGGGATCAATGCTTCAGGCCCGGCAAGCAGTTCCAGGCCCATAAAGTGCTGTCGCCGCGTAAGGTGTGCCACCGGCGTGCCGAGTTGCTTCAGTTCGATCAGACTTCGAAGGTAAACGCCTTGCGCCGCTGAGAGGGCCGGCAGGTCGCCGGTTGCGGCCAGCTCAACGGACTGGGCCTGGCTCGCAGCGCAGAACCAGAGCGCCCGAAGGGCCGTCGTGGGGGTTTCTTCCGGCTTGTCAGGCAGCCCCTGCCAGAACTCCGACACCTTCGCCAGCAAGGGGGCGAAATGGTGCCGGGGATCGAGGACGTCGACGGCCGGGCCTGCATTGCTTGCGCGCGCCAGTGGCGTGCGGCGTGCGTCTTCTTTAACCTCCATCAGAGTCCCGGTCGGCGTGCTCATGTATTTCTCTGGTAGATGGTAGGCGCCGGCGGCGCGATAGATGAGGCCGGCCGTATAATTTCGCTGGTTGTGTGTATGCGACGTTACACCGGACTGATCATATTGACACCGAAAAGAATGCCGATAGGGCTGTCGCCTGTCGGACTCGACCGTGTAGGGCCTCACAGGCCCACAACCTCTGAGGGCCGCCTCGCACAGCGGATACTAATCCGGGTCTTTTCTGCGCCGCCAGGGCGCGCTCAACTCACCCGCAGTATGCCCCTGGTCAGCGAAGGGAAGCTCAGGTGAAGTTCCCCGTTCTCCGGGGTATAGGTAAACCGCATCGCCTCACCGTCCAGATTGATCGCCTTGGGCTGCGACTCGCAGTACAGCAGAATCTCGCCCATGGCGCGGATGCCGAACTCCTGAGCGCCACACGGCAATTGCCGCCAGGACGTGATCGCGCCGCCGCTGTTATACATCCCCGTTGCCCCGATCGCGGCGACGCCGTCAACGATCGGCGAAATGGTAAACAGCTCGCACGTCAGTTGCGCCAGAGTGACAGGCAGCGCCTCCTGGCGGTCCACGATTCGCAGCGTCTTGCCATGATGGGCATAGACCGCAAAACGCTTGCCTTCCAGGCCTTCGATGTCCGCCGGGCAGATCGTCCCGGTCACCGTATTTGCCGGCTTCTCGGCCGACCCGTAGCGGCAGTGGAACGCCCCGACGATGCCGCCGACGGCGTTGCGGTTGAACAGCTTGTAGAGCACATCCTCTTTGGTCGGGTCGACGAAGATCGAGTCGCGCGTCGGCCGGCCCACATCAGTGCAGCGCAGGATGGTGCCATCGGGCAGCACCAGTTTTCGCAGGACCTCAAAGTCGTGTCCATCGGGCTTGTCCGAGACGTACACCGGACAGCCGCCGACGGCCCGGGATGCGGCATGATACGCTCCCATGGCGTGGCCCGACTGGAACATATCCCAGTCGGGGTACGTGAACTGCCCGTACCACATCGTGACGTGGGCGTTGGCGAAGACGTGCAGTCCGTGCGATGCCGGAACGTTGGGCCAGAAATCTGTGAACGTTCGCGTCAGGTTCGAGTTCAGCAGGCTGTAGTAAGTCTCATTGAAACTCGCCATGCAGTTGATGACGTTTCCGCGGAAATGAGTCTGCACGGCTCCCTCCAGGGCTTCATGATAGACGCGCGTCATGTGCACTGCGCCGCCCGAGCCCTGGCCCAGCCCCAGCAGGCTGCCCTGGTTATCCACCTTGACGCCGTCCACACCCTGCTCGCGCAGGAAACGGTGAAAATCCTGGTAGAAGCGATGCACCGATTCCGGCGGGATCACGCCCGCCTGCCCGCCCCAGCTTGCGTTGATCGTGGGCGACTGCTCCACCATGCCCGGCGGGTAATCCCTGGGCAGGCTGTGGATGTCGTATTGGCGCAAGGTGTCGCTGTCGCATCCCGCCCAGTACCCGCCCATGGCGTGCCAGACGATGAAGGTCGAAATGCCCAGGTCCGCCCGGCAAGCATCCACCAGCGGCGCCAGCCCCTGCGGGAAACGCTCGTTAGCCCCAAACGCCGTCAGCCGGGCATCCCCGGCCGGCCCGGTCCGGTTGGACAGCCACCCGTCGTCCAGGATCAGCATCCGCACGGGGACATCGCCGTCGGCAAACGTCTTGAGCCCATGCAGAACCTTCTCCGCCGAAACTTCCTGGTAGAACGCATCCCACGTGCACCAGCCAAACTCGTCGATGAAACCCGGCGCGGCCTTCTCCTTGCGAAGCCGACCGGCGTTCATGATCTTCGAAACGGCCTTCGCCGACCGGTCCAGCAGATCAAACGGATCTTGCCCGCAGGCGACAAATAGCCCGCCCACCCGGTCCGTCAGCACGCACGGGTCGCCTGACTCGGCCACCAGTTGCAGGACGTTGCCCGCCAATCCCTTCAGCCAGCAGCGGAAACTGCCAACCACCAGCGGCGCCAGGACCACGTACTGCCCTTTATCGGTCTGCGCCAGCAGAAACTGCGTTTCCACCGGCACTTCTGATAAAGAGCCGCACAGCTTCGGCGTTATCCAGAACGGGTCGTAGCGATAGATCGCCATCAGCTTGGAAAACGCGGGGCAATCCCCCAGCATCACGCTGAGCGTCGCGGCCGGCTTTTCCTGAGAAAACGACAGCAGCATCCCCGTCTCGGTTGAATCGGCGACGGCCGATACGCTTGCAGGCAACTGCGGAAAGAGCGATCGAACTTCAGTGATAGTCATCGGGTTCCTGATTGTGAAAACTCGGGACGTATCCTATCGGCGCGCAGCGCCAGTGCAAGAATCGCCTCGCCACCCCCCCCCGTTAGCACAACATCGCAACTTCATATCGCTGCGATGAAGTGGGGCGGGCCGCCTCGGCCGCCCATTTCGTGCCCTTGCCGCGAGACTCGGCACTTCGATAACCCAGATTCACGCCACAGCGATTCCTTGTTCCGCCGGCATCCTCAAGCGT
>JBBQTU010000139.1:0-11764 GCA_038213005.1 Tepidisphaerales bacterium
GAAGTCGCTCTGGGCATGGGCCGACAGCCACCGGCCTCTGGGGCAACTGGCCGACGACAGCCGCGAGAGCATCTACGACGGAACCGTGAATGATCCTCGTTGACACCAATATCCCCCTGCGCATCGCCCAGGTGGGCCATCCCCACCGGCAGGCGGCTTTGGAGGCCCTGCAACTGCTGACCTTGCGCGACGGCGAGCATTTTGCCATCGCCCCTCAAAGCCTTTACGAGATGTACGTGGTGTGCAGCCGCCCGCTGAGCGTCAATGGCCTGGGCATGACACCCCAGCAGGCCCATGCC
Source organism: Tepidisphaerales bacterium (assembly GCA_038213005.1). Taxonomy (GTDB): domain Bacteria; phylum Planctomycetota; class Phycisphaerae; order Tepidisphaerales; family Tepidisphaeraceae; genus JBBQTU01. Next base: position 300 of record JBBQTU010000139.1, read on the forward strand.
GAGATTACCGCCACTCGCGCCCTGTTCCAGCTTCTGCCCGAAACCTCTCAGGTCTATTCAACATGGGAAGGCCTGGTCGTCAAGTATGCCATCGGGGGCAAACAGGCGCACGATACCCGCCTGGTGGCCCTGATGATCGAACACCGTGTCGCCCAGCTCCTGACTTTCAACGATGCCGATTTCCGCCCTTTTGCCGAAATCGGCGCAGCGAACCCATTCGACGTCTTGGGCATCCCCAGAGTGTAATGGCCGACGACAGACGGAAGGGGAATAAAAGGAATGGTCCTTTTTCCGTGTCTTCCGTGTATTCCGTGGTTACCTCTTTTCTTTGATTGCGGCAGACGCAGCGCTGAGCAATCCGCGGTTAAAGATCTGCGAGAGGGCAGACGGCATGTCGGCCGGTGCGATGAAAAGCTGCGAGGGTCGGGTATGATGGGGGTGGTTCGATGGAGTGAACCGTTTTGCGAGGCAGTGCGGGTGGTTTTGAAGGGAGTCTGTGATGGCCAGGGCGACGGCGAAGCGAGGGGGGAAGAAGGGATGGGGCAACTCGCCGGAACTGCGAAGGTATCTGGATGAGTCGCAGCGGCCGATCGTCATCCTGGCGTTTTTGGCGCCGGCGATCATTCTCTATCAGATTGGGTCCCAGGCCTCGGGTAAGGATATTGTCGCTTTCAACATTCTACGCGACATGATGGCGTACCTTGGCGTCATTGGGCGCTCGGTTCCGGCCATTCTCCTGGTCCTGACGCTTCTGGGTTGGCATCTGGTCAAGCGGGATCGGTGGGAGTTCCAGTTATCAACTCTGGCGAAGATGCTGCTGGAGAGCATGCTGATGGCGGTTCCGGTCTTTGCGATCGGCTTTCTTGCACAGCATTTCCTGCCTTTGATGGCCAGGGGCAATCCGCATCTTGGCGCGAAGCTTGCGTCGTCGTTGGGCGCGGGGTTGTATGAGGAATTGGTCTTTCGGGTATATCTGTGCGGGCTGCTGTGGCTTATTGTCCGCAAAGGCCTGGATGTGTCCGGGCTCTGGGCGACGATCGTCGTCGTGCTGGTCTCTGCGGTGCTGTTCTCGGCCTATCACTATCTGGGGGATGGCGAGGTCTTCCGATGGCACAGCTTCATATTTCGCGTGCTGGCGGGGGCTTTCTTTGCGGGGCTGTACATGTCCCGCGGACTTGGCGTAACGGCTGGTGCACACGCATTTTACGACGTCATAGTCGTATGTTGTTGGGGGCTATAACAGCCAGGCCGCAAATTTAATCCTACCTTTTCGGACATGTTTTCCCTATAATGCGGGGAAGCCACAGAAAGTGCGGCGGAGGCCGTCTCTGGGAGTTGTGTTCGTAAGCCCAGTTATCGAATTGGTTTATGGACGGCTCGTCGGAGGCGGCGATGTTTTTTAATAGGGCCGCTGTTTTCTGTAAGTCGGCTTAGAATAAGAAGATATGGCAAACCGAACCAAGCAACGCCGCTCCGGCGGTCTGACGCTGCTGCTTTACCAGCGGGCGCTACACCCGGAGCTGTTCAAGATACTCGCTGCCCAGCAGTTCAGTCGGCGGGCTTATGACGCCGATGTGTGGCTTGTCGAAGGCGGGCACGTCGTCGCATACAACGCCGGCGAGAACACGCTGGTTGAGGTGATCGCATTCCGTAGCGAGCCAGTGACCGATCGTGGGCTGATTCAGTCCATTCCGTGCCGGGGCGAACGGTATCACGAGATGACCGCGCCGGGCGGCATTGGTTACATGATCAGCACGCAGGAAGAGCAGCTTACCAGCACGCTGTATGAGGCGACCAAGCACGAGATTCTGACCTATGCCCAGCGGCGGGAACTGATGATCGCCGACACTCCGGGGACTTCCGAAGCGGGCGGTATCCTTTCTGTCCTGGATATCGAGTGTCGCAGTCACGAACTGCTGGTTCAGAGTTTCCACCTGTTCGATGAGAACTCGATGGTGATCAAGACTCAGGGCATTTTTGAGGTGTCCAAGACGTAGTGCCAGCGGCCCGGAAGCGCGAAATCCGAAGCACGAAATTCGAAATCAGGGCCTGCGGCCGTTTCGAGAGAGAATTGAAGAAACGACCGAACCCCACGGCCAATGTCGCGGGGTTCTTCTTTACAGCAGTGCTGTCGCGATGAATGCGGATCAGGCGGTGGCGGCAACGGGTGCGGCTACGGCGCCGACCCACTGGAGGGAAGCCAGGGCGCAGAGGAGTTCGACAGCGGCGACGGCGGCAGGAGTGGCGGTGGGCGGGAGGGTGACGCACATGGCCTTGCGGCTCCACCCGGTCATGTCCTTGTAGCAAGGGTCTGGATTGGGCGTGCTGCCATCGAGCGGGTCAACGGTGGCGATTTCGCCGGTCTCGCCAAGGCGATAGCCGGTGGGGGCGGCAGCGGCCTTGGGCAGCTTTGCCAGCAGGCCGGCGCGGATGGCGTCATCGAGGATGTTGTACAGGTAGACGGCAAGTGAGCCGTCATCAAGGGCACGGAGGGCGAAGACCTGCTTGCGGTACTTTCCGCCATCGGGGATGAAGAATTGGGCGGTGTTCGTGCTGGTCAGCTTGGCGGCAAGCGGCGCCAGGGTCATCAGGACGCAGACCACGCGGCGCCAATGCCTGGCGGGGCCGGTGGGCGTCTTGGCTTCACAGGTGGCGACCTGGGTCTCGAATCGCTGGCGGTCCTTGACGGGCAGCCGGGAGAGCAGCGTCTCGGAGTCGATGATCATCGACAACGCGGCCTGAGCCTGGGCTGATACGGCTTGCTTTTTCAAGATCGACTCCAGTGATTCCAGCGAAGAAGAAGGAAAAGAGAGAGGGCCACAGGGTAGTGGCCCTCTCTTCATACGATCAATGGATCAGAAGCGGCTGCGGCCACCGCCGCCGCCACCACCGTAGCCACCGCTGCTGCGGCCACCGCCGCCGCCGCCGCCGCCACCACCGTAACCACCACGACCGCCGCCACCACCCGAACCGCCGGTGCGGTTTTCTTTGGGCTTGGCTTCGTTGACGGTCAGGGCGCGGCCGCCGTGCTGCTGGCCGTTCAGAGCGGCAATAGCCGCCTGAGCTTCCGCATCGGTGCCCATCTGGACAAAGCCGAAGCCCTTGCTGCGGCCGGTGTCCCGATCCTGAATGACTTCGGCGCTTTCCACGGTGCCATGCGCCGTGAAGAGTTCCTGCAAGCTCGAGCTATCGACGTCGTAGCTCAGATTTCCAACATACAACTTCTTGCCCATACGAATCTCCTTGTGAGTAGGGCGTCCGACCCAGGTTTTACTTTCCAGGTCATCATGAAAGAGGCCGACATTTCGGCCCAAAAGGCAGGCGAGGCGAGTGAGACACAAGGGTGCGGGGCAGAAAACTGTCACGTACCTGACTCGTTCGGCAAACCAACCAGGCCATATGATACCATATTTCGGGGCAGTGTACAGGGGCGAATCTGAGATAGAGCTGATTTGTTATTCCGACAAGGCGAGCTGAGCTATTTGCCAGCCGCTGTCATAACGCGCTGGCGGTGGAGGACGGAGGGGCATCAATTCCTGTTACATGCTGTCAGTTGTATGGGAGATGGTCGGCGTTTTCTGTCGGGAGGGGCGACAGTTTGGCGCTGCTCTGGCCGCTGCCGTGATCGGGCAAGGTGAGGTCGGTCCTGTATATTTTGCCCCGTAAATGCCCGTGAAAGCCCAACCGGGCTCTTCTTGTGCGATTTACGCGCACCGGGCACGGCGTTTGTACCCTTCAGTCAATGTTGGCGGGCATTGAGAAGCGCGGATGGCCGGTCTGGAAGCGGGCGAAGGACGCAGGGCACATCAGCGAGGATGTCCGGGCGAAGTTGCCGAATCGAGCGAGGTGTTTTCGAGCGACTTGAAGTGTAAGTAGACGGCATGGGGCCTGACCGATGAATGACGATTCTGAGAGGGATGCAATGCTTGACGAGACTCTTTCGACAATCCGAGATCAAGACCCTGATGGGCAGACGCTGATGGCGCGCGCGGGCGACGATGGGGCGTCCTCGGGTAGCGACCCGGCGGCGCTGGGCTCGGTGAATGTCTACCGAATGGTGCATCAGGCCCTGCGAGGACGGTATCTCTTGGCGGCGATCCTGGGCCTGGGCTGCGCTGTCGGACTGGCGGTCCTGGCCCGAGGGATGGCCAAGCCCGTGTACCGAAGCGAGGCGCTGATCCGGATCGCCTACGACGCACCGACCATGGCGGCCAACTCAGACGGCGCCTCGAAGTCGATTGAGGCGTTCGATGCCTTCATGCAGTCGCAGGTGGCGATGCTGGGAAGTCGTCGAGTGATGGACCTGGCGGGCGAGGATGCGGGTTGGGCGGAACTTGGGATCAAGGCGACCCCCGCGATGATGGCCGACATTGCCCGGGACATCCAAGTCGAGCGTAAGGGCGGGGCCGAACACATTCGCGTGACGTATGACAGCGACGATGCGACCCGCGCGGCAATGGTCGTGCGAAGCGTGGTCGATGCCTTTACCGTCGTCTACAACTCAACGGATTCCAAGTCCAGCCGCGAGAAGATGGCGGCTCTGCAGGCAAAGCGGGATGAGCTCTCCAGCCGAGTGGATGAGTACGGGGGCAAGCTTCGCACCGTGGCGGCCGAGTTCGGCTCGTCCAGCGTGGATAAGTTTTATGAAGCGGCCGTGCAGCAGGTTACCAAGGTGGAATCGGCACTCGGCGACGTGCGGATTCAGATGGCGCTGACCGCGGCGCCGGTCATCAATGGCGCGCCCAAGGCAGCACAACGGTTGAGCCCACAACAGATCGGACGTCTGGACCCGACGATGGCGCGTTATCTGGCAGAACGCGAAGCCCGCGAGGCAGAATTGGAACAGTTGCGCCTGCGCGGGTATCTCGAGGGTAACAAGCAGATCATCCAGGTTGAGAAGGCCTTGGAGACCACGATGAAGCACATCAGCGACTACGCGGTGGAGTTCCAGAGCGTGCAGACGCTTGCTCCAGTGCCCACCGGCGCGGGGCCGAATGTGATGGTGCGCACAATCGAGGAGCTTAAGACAGGTGAGGCCAATTTGACGGACCTGGACCAGCAGATGAAGAAGCAACTGCAGGACCTGGGCAGCAAGAAGGCGGACGTGGAACTGCTCAAAGGGCACATCGATCGTGACAGGGCGGAGATCGCGGACATCGCCCAGAAGATGTCGGCATCGCAACTGGAATCAGCGCTTTCGGGACGGATGAGTGTGGTGAGCCCGGCCGAGGTGCCGCTGCTTCCGGTGAAGGATCGGCGGATGCAGTTCCTGGCGGCCGGGGCGATGTCGGGATTCCTCCTGCCGGCGGTTGGGTTTGTCGCCTTGGGGACCTTGCGGCGTCGCTATCGATATTCAGATGACGCGGCCGGCGATCTGGCATCGAAGATTCCGCTGCTTGGCATCCTGCCAATGTTGCCTCACCGACTGAATGATCCGGACAGCGCTGCTGACGCTGCACAGTGCGTCCATCAGATTCGAGTGATGCTGCAGGTGAATCAGCCACAGGAGGGCTCGGTGGCGTACATGGTGACCAGTGCGTGCCCTGGCGAGGGCAAGACGAGCCTGGTCGCGGCACTGGCGATGTCGTTTGCGATTACGGGTGCCAAGACGCTGCTGGTGGATGCGGACCTGATCGGCCAGCGGCTGACGCGGGGTTTCCATGCCGAAGGCGAGCCGGGCTTTCGAGATCTTGTTCGCGACCCGGCCAGCACGGCCCATGTGGTCAAGACCGGGACGAACAATCTGTCGCTGTTGGCGTGCGGCGTGTCAGACGGGCGGGATGCGTGTGCGGTCTCCGGCCGCTCGCTGAAAAAAGTCATCGCGGCGGCCAAGATGCGTTACGACGTGGTCCTGGTCGACTCCGGGCCAATTTTGGGCAGTCTGGAGGCCTCTGTGATGGCTCAGGCAGTCGATTCGGTCATCCTGACGATCTCGCGTGAGCAGCAGAAGCCGCTTGTGGAGCGTGCGATAGCCCACCTCAGATCGGTTGGCGCGCGGATTGCTGGTATGGTTTTCAACAAGGCCGAACGGAAAGATTTTTACCGTTCTGTCGGGGCATCGAGTTTGCGGTCGGTTTCAGCGCAAAAGTCGGAGTCGACGGCGATGATCAGGGCAGGAATGAATGCCACATCGGGGTTTGGCTCTCTGGTTGATTCGGTTCAGTCATATATGCCCAAGAGTGCGTGATATCTGGAACGGGCGTGGGAAGGGTCACCGGCAAAATGCCGGAGACCAGAAAGATGGGATCATGGAAAGCGAAAAGGGTGTATGCGTCGGGCATCGTGAGCGTGGGTACGAGTTGCCGATTCGACGGACAGTCGTGTGTGAACAACTCGATTCGGGAAAGGGGAGGCTGAAGATGTTGTGCGAAAAGCCAGTCTGCGATCGAGCCATGTCGGGCTTGGAATCCGCCTGCCAGGCGTGTGAAGGTCCGCGGCATCGTTCGTACGTTGTCGCCAAGGCAGTGGTCGAATGGGTGGCGGCCCTGATGCTGCTGATCGTTATATCGCCCATCATTGCGGTGCTGGCGACTCTGACCAAGCTAAGCTCGCCTGGCCCGGCGTTTTACTCGCAGGTGCGGCTGGGACGGTATGGCCGACCCTATCGAATCTGGAAGGTCCGGACCATGCGCGACGGGTGCGAAGCGAAGACCGGCGCCGTGTGGTCCAGCGGGACCAACGACCCACGCGTGACCTCCTTCGGCCGACTCCTGCGAGACACTCACTTGGATGAACTGCCGCAGTTGTGGAATGTGCTCCAAGGTAACATGGCGCTGATTGGCCCCAGGCCCGAGCGCCCGGAAATCGCATCGAGAATCGACGCGGCCATTCCACGCTATAATAATCGTCTGATGGTCCGTCCCGGCGTCACCGGTCTGGCGCAGGTGCAGTTGCCCGCAGACAGCGATCTGGAAAGTGTCCGCCGCAAGCTGGGCTATGACCTTCACTATGTGCGTGAGGTCAGTCCGCTGCTGGATGCGAGAATCGTCGTCTCGACCTCCCTGAACCTTCTCAGTGATGTCATGCACGCCGTGGGCAAGGCCTTGGTCAGGACAGAGAAGCAGGTGGTTGAAACCGGAAACTATGGCGGGCTCAGGATCGTATCGGCGGCGGCCACCTGGCGCGCCGGTGCTGCCTAGTCGCGGATGCTGGCCGAGAAGGACGGAATGTTCGTGCCAACCACAGCAGCCAAGCGAGCACAGGCATTACCGGAAGCCCATCGGAGTGTTGCCGTTGGCGGCGGCGCTCGGATGGGCTTCTTTCTGTTTCTAATGGTGAACGCTCTGCTGTTCATCAGGCCGGCTGATCTGTTTCCCGGGCTCAAGGCGCTGCATCTTTATGAACTATCCATGCTGGGCTGCCTGGCGATCAGCCTTCCCTGGCTTTTGCCGCAGTTTCGCCTCGCATCGCTCCGGGCCAGACCCATCACCGCCTGCATCCTGTGCCTGCTGCTATTCGTTGCGATCACGCCTCTTTACCGCGGATATACCGGCCTTTTTACTGAGTATGCACCCGAGTTCGCCAAGATGGTGCTCTACTATCTGGTGCTCACGGCGATCATCCGTGATGTGAAGCACTTGCGCACCTTTGTGCTGTTCCTGGGCGGGTGCATTGCGATCGTGGGGCTGATACCGGTGCTGGCGCACCATGGCTACCTGCACCTGGAATCGGTCCAGGCGATCTCGGACGTCAGGACCGACGCTCAGACCGGCAAGATGGTTCACTTCGATCGCACGCAGGGCGTGGGGATCTTCGCCGATCCCAACGACCTGGCGCAGATACTGGGCGTGGGGATCATCCTGTGCCTGTACGCGACTCAGGTTACGCGATCGTGGGTGGTTCGATGCCTATGGGCCGTGCCGTGCGTGGTGATGCTCTACGGCATCTACCTGTCGCAGTCGCGCGGCGGGCTGATGGCGTTTGGCGTGGGGATGATGGTGCTGTTCGTCACGCGATACGGCTTGAAAAAGTCGCTGATCCTGATCGCGCTGGCGTTGCCGGTGATCACCGTCTTCAGTGGCCGACAGACATCGCTATCGACCGAAGAGGGCAGTGCCCAGAGCCGCGTGCAGCTCTGGGCCGACTCGCTTGAGGCGGTGAAGACGTGGCCGATCATGGGGGTCGGCGCCGGGGCAATGGGCGATTTTTATATGTCGCAGGTGGCGCACAATACGTATCTCCACATGCTGGGCGAGCTGGGTCTGATCGGGGGCACTGCGTTCATGGGCGCGTACTGGGTGGCGACCTGGGGCCTTGCGCGGCTCAAGCCGTCCAAGGGGCTGGTGACTGATCCTGACCTGCGGACGATGCGGCCGTTCCTGGGCGCTGCGATCGCCACCTATGCGATGGGAATGATGTCGCTGTCACGCGGGTACGCGCTGCCGACCTACACTCTGTTGGGCCTGACCACGGTGTTCATCGGTCTGGTCAAGACCCGGCCTCAGATCCCGGCCATGCGGCTGGATCGAGCCTTTATCAAGCAGATCGTGATTGTCACGCTGGCGTTTCTGGTCGTGATGCACTTGTTTGTCGCGGCCAATGTTCGATGGAGCGGGAGCTAAAGCTATGCAGGGACGAGTCGCGGGCAATGTAATCTGGAACTGGTCCGGCATGGGCATCAACATGCTGGCTGGCTTCATTGTCACGCCGTATCTGGTCTCGCGGCTTGGGGACAGCGGCTACGGGCTTTGGATCGTGATCGCATCGATGACTGGATATTTCAGCTTGCTGGACTTGGGCGTGCGGTCGTCGGTGGGACGCTACGTTGCGTATCATCGCGCCCGCGGCGAGCAGGATGGCGTCAACGCGATGCTGAGCACGTCGATCGCGATTCTGCTGGGCGTTGGGTTGCTGGTGGTCTTGGCGACGGTGGCGGCCCTGCCGCTGTTTCCTCATCTGTTTAAGATACCGGCCGAGCAGTTGACGGCGGCGAACTGGGCGATCGTCATTGTCGGGCTGAATCTGGCGATCACCTTTCCTTTGTCGGTCTTTGACGGGACGCTTTGGGGGTTTGAGCGATTTGACCTCATGAACGCGATCGAGATCCCCACGGCGATCGTCCGGGCCGGGCTGACGTTCCTGCTGATACATGGTGCGAGCGACATCTCGACGCTCGCGTGGCTGACGCTGGGCACGACGGTCGCCAACGAGACGGCCAAGATGATCGCGTCTTTCCGCGTGAACCCCGGGCTGCGAGTGGCGCGGCGGTTCGTTCAGAAGGCCGCGGCGGTCAAGCTGTACGGGTACGGCATCTGGCAGTTCATGCTGTCGATCTCGCGGCAGATCAATGGCGCGATCGGCCCGCAGGTTATCGGGGCGCTGCTGGGGCTCGCGGCGGTGACGCCGTTCAGCATCGCATCGCGACTGATCTCGTATGCCAGCTCGTTCATGGTCGCGGCGACCGGCGTGTTCACCCCAGTGGCCACCGCGATCTGTGCCCGGCAGGATGATGCCCGGCAACGGCAGCTCTTCCTGATCGGCGGGCAGTGGTGCGCGGTCATGGCGACCTACTTCGCGCTACTGATGATCCTGCTGGGGGCTTCATTTCTGAGGCTCTGGATGGGCGATCGTGTGGCGGCCGGGACGACGCTGCTGCTGACGATCCTGGCGATCGGCGAATGGCTTCCCATGTCGCAATGGCTCACGGGCAGCATCATCCTGGCGATGGCGAAGCATAAACTCTCGGCGATCGCGAATCTGCTTGAAGGCGTGGTCGCGGTGGCGGGGATGCTGCTGGTGATGAAGCATTTCGGGCTGGTGGGGGTCTGCATCGCGTTTGCGGCCGCGGCCCTGCTCTGCCGGGGCATCTTCCAACTGGTCTACGGCTGCTCGCTGGTGGGCGTTCCGGTGCGGCACTATCTTCTGGTGGCGATCCTGAAACCACTGGGAGTTTCCCTGCTGCCCGCGGCGGTGCTGCTGGCCGCGCTTTGGGCACATTCGCCGGCCACCTGGGCTCAGGTGTTCATCTACGGCCTGGGCTTCACCGCGGTCTTCGGCGCCACCTCGCTCTGGATGCTGGGCCTGTGGCAGTATCTCCCGCTGGAGCGATTCCGTCTCGGCCGCACGCGCGCACCTGTCGTGCAGCCCGCCGACGTCGCCTGAGGGCGGCTCATGCGAACGCGCATCAATAACTGGCAGAAATCGCGCGATGATCTTTCCTTACTCCTCCCCTTTGGGGGAGGTTGGGAGGGGGTTGGCCTCTCTGAGCCGCACGGTTGTTGATGTACCGGTCCTGACACTACATCGCCAGTCCACTGCGCGTCCTCAAAGTGGGGCCGCCGCCTCGGCAGCCCATTTGGTTACCGACGGATCACGCTTAAGGATGCCGGCCCGGCAACGAAACACCGTAGCTCAAATCTGAGTGATCGGAGTGCCGAGTGTCGCGGCAAGGGCACGAAATGGGCGGCCGAGGCGGCCCGCCCCACTTCAGCGCATCGCTATGACGTTATGCTGTAGTGCCAATGGGAGGGCGGGAAACCGGAAAAGGGTTGAGTTTCTGTTTCAACGTGTCCATGCTGGGAAGTGTATCGGGCCGCGGCGAATGCCGACGGTTTCCCGGCGGTTAACAGTGCTCGGGGTTTTCGAGGTGCCGCTGGAGCCAGCATTCCAGATCGTCGGTGTTCAGCAGGACATCCCCACCTCATCAGTAGGCAGGCCGCCTGCGCAGCATCTCGCCGTGGTGGATCGGCCTGCTCCTCCACGCCATCGACAACCAACCTGGTGGTTTCGCCGATAACCCACTGGCCCGCCCAAAAGTGGGCCGACCCGCCTGCGCAGCATCTCGCCTTGGTGAACCGGCCTGCTCCTCCACGCCATCCCGCCCGCTCCCTGGCGGTTCTCGCCTCATTCACCTCCGCCAGCCAGAAGCCTCAAGCAGCAGGCGGTCCAGCGCCTCGAAATCCTTGGCATGGCCGAACAGCTTGATCCTTCCCGCAGAACGATTCAGCACCTGATACACCCATCCTCCCGGCGCTACACGAGGTCGTCTTGGCTTGGCGAAGAGCGTGCCAGATCACGGCGGCAATATCAACTAGCTACGTCCCGGTTCATTCGTTCAACTAGCTACGTCCCGGTTCATTCGTCCGGCGGCAATATCAACTAGCTACGTCCCGGTTCATTCGTCGTCTTGGCTTGGCGAAAAGCGTGCCAGATCACGGCGGCAATATCAACTAGCTACGTCCCGGTTCATTCGTCCCGGTTCATTCGTCTTCGTCCCGGCGACGTGTCCCAGGTCGCCCGCTCTGCGTTTGCCGCTTCGAGTTTCCTCACTTTCCGCTTTGTTTCGTATTTCGTGCTTCGTATTTCGCGCTTGCCCGGATTGCCCGCAACGCCCCTTGCCGTGCCACTTGCGGCCGCCGTCGCCCGCCGTATCCTTCCGTCTATGCCTAAGCAATGTCTGATCACTGGTGGTGCAGGGTTCGTCGGGTCTCACCTGGCCGAGCGTCTGCTGGCCGATGGACACCACG
>JBBQTU010000140.1:0-11691 GCA_038213005.1 Tepidisphaerales bacterium
AACGAAACGAAATGGAAATGGGCATGCTTGCTTGCCACAAGCATGCCCATGTTCAATGGCCTGTCATCACGGTCTCTGGAAACCAGGATATACCAGATATCTCTTTCCGGGAATCGAATCTGTGAAATAGCATGGGCCAAACTCAACGTGCCCATCCACAAACAGCACCGAGCGTCCGCCGGTGATTCGGTTGTGGGGAGAGGCCTCCTTGTAACCACCGCCCATGGCGCCTTCATTGGGGAACAACGGACCAACGACTTGGCCAGCGGCATTAACTTCCCGGTCCAAGGTCCACATCCAGGCTTTCCTGGGCCCAATGTCCACCGTTGAAACCGACTCTATGAAGATCGGCAGCATTGGATTGGTGCGCACCAGATTCGCCTCGTCATCCAGTTTTTCAGCATATGGCAATTTGGTCAGCTTGCTCACATTGGGGATCCGTGTCCCTGGCAAAACAGCCAGGGAAATTTGATCACCAGCATTATGGACGCTCCCGAGCACTACACTGCCATACATCTTGTACGTAGAGGTCGCTGGATATTGTTTGTATCCCCAGACACCGCTTCCGCCACCAGCATTTACGGTAGCGGGAGTAACGATGTCGCTCGGGCAGAACAGAACGCCGGAACGCTCCGTCGCCGAGGCGGTAAGATAACCGCCGGCGGACAGCCGTTGAACCCAGCCCCCTCCATTGAACATCAGCGGCAGAACCCAGCTCGGGGCCGGTGCGGCATCATCCGGCAGCCACGCGCAGCTATCGGCAAGTGACAAACTGAGGCCGGGGCGGTAAAAGAGAGGGTTATGCCTCGAATGCCCGTAGTTGCGATCGTCGGCCGGCCGAATGTCGGCAAGTCCAGTCTGCTCAACGCCCTGGCGCACAAGCGTATTGCCATTGTGCAGGATATGCCAGGCGTTACGCGGGACCGGATCTCCATGCCCATCGAGCTTGATGGACGGTTCCTCGAACTGGTCGATACCGGCGGGTATGGGTTTGAAGACCCGGACCAGCTTACCGAGCACATCAAGCATCAGATCGAACTGGCGATGGGCCGGGCTGACCTGATCCTGTTTATCGTCGATTGCCAGGATGGACTGACCGGGGCCGATCAGGAGATCGCCCAGATGCTGCGGCGGCTGGGGCTCAAGGCCCTCATCGTCGCCAACAAGGCCGACGGCGAGAAGGCCGAGATGGTCGCGGCGGACTTTGCCCGGCTGGGGCTGGGAACGCCGGTCGCGGTGTCAGCGCTGACGGGACGAAACATCGACATGGTGTTTGATGCCTTGCGGCAGAACCTGAACATGAAGGATGCCCCGACCCAGATGGCCGAGCCGGAGCTGCAGGTCGCGATCGTGGGCAAGCGGAATGTCGGGAAGAGCACGCTGGTGAACTCCGTTGCCCAGATCTACGAAGGTGCGGGCGATCGCGTGATTGTCTCGGAAGTGGCCGGGACCACGCGCGACAGCATTGACGTGCGGTTTGAAAAGGACGGCAAGGCCCTGGTGGTGATCGACACGGCCGGGGTTCGCAAGAAACGGCAGATGGTCTCCAGCGACATCGACTTCTACAGCTTTCACCGTGCGCAGCGTTCGGTGCGCCGGGCCGATGTGGTGCTGATGCTGATCGATGGAACCGACCCGATTTCGGATCCGGACCGCAAATTGGGGCAGTACATCGCCGAGCAGTACAAGCCGGTGATCATCGTGGTCAACAAGTGGGACCTGACCAAGCAGAAGATCCGGGACGTGCGCAAGATCAAGCCGGATGAGAAACTGCACGATGATGAGTGGATGGAAGAATACCAGGAGTACCTCGGCAAGGAATTGCCATGGCTGGCGTTCGCCCCAGTGGCGTTCACGACTGCGAAGGACGGGCGCAATATCCAGAGCGTGCTGGACCTGGCATCCCATCTGAAGAAACAGAGTACGGAGCGGCTGGGCACGGCCAAACTGAACGACGCCGTCAAGACCATCTTCCAGGAACGCGAGCCTGTGAATGCAGGTGGCCGGCGTGTGAAGGTTTATTACGTCACGCAGGTGGATATCGCGCCGCCGACGATTGTGCTGTTCGTGAACCATCCGGAAGATGTCAGCGAGGCGTATCAGCGATTTGTCATCAACCGTTTCCGCGACCTGCTGCCGTATGGCGAGGTGCCGATCAAACTGGTGATCCGCGGCCGGACGGAGCGCGGGGTGGCATCGATGGCGGACGATCGGCCGGGGCTTCTGCAGCCGGGCCAGGGCGCTACGCCTAAAGGGGTCGGCGCCCGGAATATCAGAAACCAGAAGCCAGCGAGGTTCATCAGGCAGCCGAAGGACTCCAAGGACGCCAGCAAGCCCCGAAATCCAAGGAGCACGAAAGATACCAGCAGGAGTAAGACCACCAAGAAACTGAGCAAACGCGACTGAGTGATGAGTTGGCGTCGCCTGATGTCGGCGGGGGCGTGCCCGTTTTTCCCGGGCAGATGCAAGTTGCGCGTCAGCGGGTGGTTGGCGCGAATACGGTGCTGAAAGATGTGTCGCCCTGTCAGGGCTCATTCAGGGTGAATGGTTCTAGGGCTGCGCGAGTACGCTTCCTCTGGGCTTAAGAATGTCGCCCCGTTGGGGCTAAGAAATCGCGTGCCCGGCAAGACGGGCACGCCCGCGGCAGTGAGCGGAATTTTGAATTTGACAGTTGGTTGGACGCTGCTATGGTAATGAGCATGAGCACCGGGTTTGCAGGTTTCGGGTTTTACTTTAGCTGGTATAGCTACCGGCCCGCCGAATCCGCATCCTGAGTGCTGCTTCATCGCGAAAGAATCAAAGCCTCAGGACGCGGGTCCTGAGGCTTTTCTTGTTGGCTTTGGAAAGGGAGGTTTGTGATGGTTGTAGTGATGAACTTGGGCGCAACGCCCCGACAGGTTGAGCATGTCGTGCAGATGGTGCGAGACATGGGCTTGAAAGAACACGTGATCGTCGGCACCGAGCGTACGGTGGTGGCCGTCCTGGGCGATGACCGTCAGAAAGACCGCACAGTCTTCGAGACGGTTGAGGGGGTTGAGCGGGTGGTCCCGATTCTCAAGCCGTACAAGATGGCGTCGATCGAGGTCAAGAAGGACCGCTCGATCGTGCCGCTGCGGAAGGGGAGCAGCGCCACCGTGGGCGGGAAGAAGGTGGGCGTCATCGCCGGCCCGTGCAGCGTGGAGAGCCGGGCGCAGATCGTGGAGATCGCCCACGCCGTCAAGGAGGCCGGGGCGATCGGGCTTCGCGGCGGGGCGTTCAAGCCGCGCAGCAGTCCCTACGCATTCCAGGGGATGGGCCTGGACGGATTGGAACTGCTGGCGCAAGCGCGCGACGAGACGGGCCTGCCGATCATCACCGAGGTGATGGCGGTTGAGCAGGTCAAGGCGGTTTCCGAGTTGGCGGACGTGCTGCAGATCGGCGCGCGGAATATGCAGAACTTCAACCTGCTGATGGCGGTCGGGCAGCAGGACAAGCCGGTGCTGCTAAAACGCGGGCTATCGGCGACGCTGGAAGAGTTTCTGCTGGCGGCGGAGTATGTGATGAAGCAGGGCAACACCAACGTGATCCTGTGCGAGCGCGGCATCCGCACGTACGAGGACTACGTCCGCAACACGCTGGCGCTGGCGGCGGTTCCGGAACTGCACCGCGTGAGCCACCTGCCGGTGATGGTTGATCCCAGCCACGGCACGGGCAAGCGGGAACTGGTGGACTCGATGTGCCGGGCCTCGGTCGCCGCCGGCGCCGACGGGCTGCTGGTCGAGGTGCACAACGACCCTGAACACGCCTGGACGGATGGGGCGCAATCGATCACGCCCGCGCAGTTCAAGGAGATGATGCGCGTGATCAAGCGGGTTGCCCAGGCGGTGGACCGGGAGGCGTGAGCCGGGGCTCCGCAGGGGCTCAATCATGCTCAGCGAACCTCCCGCTTGCGCCATGCGGGGGCTTGCGCGGGCTTAGGAGGCGGGGCGACTGGACCGACAGCAAACCCCAGCGTGGGCGGAGGCGGCGCCGGCGATCTGGGCGCTCGCATGACAGGGAAGCCGAAATGCTGGCGGTGCTCGGCAACCTGATAAGCCCACGGGAACTCATCGTGGTGGCGGCGGTAGATCGAGCCTAGCAGCCAGCCAAGCCCATGGGCCAGGATGCTGTAGATCACAGGCGCGATCATCAGCAGGATGATCAGAAACCAGGTGATCGATATCGGCATGATCAGCCCGGTATACACGTTGCCGAGAAACATGACGGCGGTCCAGAGCAGCACGGCGGCCGGGTAATCCACAAATCCAGCGCAGCGGACCACGCCGATGACGCGGTCGGGGCGGAGGTTGATGACGCCGCCGCTGGTACACAGCGTGAGCAGGATGGCCGGGAAGAAGAGTGTACCAAGGCCCAAGAGACCCCATTGGACCGGCGCACGGGCGGCGTCTATCACTGGAGCGGCCGCAGGCACAGCGTCGGCGAGCCACGTCAGGATCGGCATGCCGGTCCACATCATGTATGGCAGATAGGCTGCCAGCAGCGACAGGAACACTCGGCCGAATGGATGCCAGTAGTCTTCGCCCAGGTTCACATCGCGCAGGGGTCGCGGCAGTTCATCCTTTTCCAGCGGGCCGGTGTCCTCGATCACATTGGCGATGTGGGAGAAGACCAGCGCGAGAAGAAAGAACGAGGCTCCCCAACAAAATCGCACCATCATCCCGCCGAGCATGCTGGCAAACAGAAAGCTGATGGCGATGGCGCAGATTCCCACCACGAGCAAATTCAATGGGCGGAAAAGCTCGAGCAGCACCGTGAGCCCTTGCGGTGAATTGGCAAGATCCTCGGCGGTGAGGTCTCGCAGCGTCGCCATGGGCAGCGGCTTGGGCGGCGGCGGGTCGGCGGCCGGCGGCTTGACGTCCAGTGCGACAATCAGTTCGCCGGTCTCGGGATCGTAGCGGGGGCGGGGCGTGGGTGCGGGCTCGGCCTCCTCCGCCAGGGGGATTTCGATGCCTGGCGGCGGGCCGCCTTCAAGCCGTAGCGGTGGGGCGTCGGGGTAGTCGGCGCCTTGAACGGGGCCTGCGCCGACCGGGCCGCGCATGTCGATCTCGATCGACCGGTCGCGTGAGAAGGCCTGGTTCAGATCGGCCAGACGGTTGGGCTCGTTGCGGAGTTGCGCGGCTCCGATCTTGTATCCGCCGTCCTGGTCGAGGTTGGCCAGGTCGCCCAGATTGGGCACATCATTGAGCCGGCCGCATTCAGGACATTGCACAGTAAGCCCGGCCTGATCGGCCGGTACTTCGAGCACAGACGCGCACTTGCAGGAGAAGCGGATCATTGCGTCTATCAGGGTATTGCGCCGAGGCGATAGTTTCCAGTCCTAACCGATCTGCATCACGACCTGGTGGTCGATGTGATCGTCCACCATGTGCACTTTGCGGTCGGACTGCTCGGCTGCGTCAACGATCACGCTGCGCACATTCCATGTCTCCTGGCCGACGACATTTACCTGAACGTGGTACAGCGTGCCGTGGAAGCGATAGTGGAAGCGATAGCCGGGCCAGTCGTGCGGGACCAGGGAGTGGAGCGTCATCACGTCGCCGGCGATGTCCAGGCCCAGCAGTTCCTCGGTCAGCAGGCGATACATCCAGGCGGCCGCCCCGGTGTACCAGGTCCAGCCGCCGCGACCCTCCTGGCCGGCGAGGGAATACACGTCGGCGGCGACAACGTAGGGCTCGACCCTGTACCGCTGCATCGCATCGGGGCTGTCGGCATGTCGCAGTGGATTGATCAGGTTGAACAGGTGCCACGCCAGGTGCGAGTCCTGCATTCTGGCGGCGGCCGTGACCACCCACACGGCCGCGTGTGTGTACTGTCCGCCGTTCTCGCGCACGCCCGGCACATAGCCGCGGATATAGCCCGGATTGGGCTCGGCCCGATTGAACGGCGGCGTGAAGAGGCGGATCAGATGATGTTCCTCGTCGACCAGTTCGGCGATCGCGGAGGCCATCGCCTGGCGGGCGCGATTGGGGTCGGCGGCCTGACTGATGACCGCCCACGCCTGGGGCAATGCGTCGATCTTGCACTCCTCATTTTCGACTGAGCCCAGCGGCCGGCCATCATCGAAGTAAGCGCGCCGATACCATCGGCCATCCCATGCCCCGAGTTCGATGTTCTGTCGCAGTTGCTCGGCCCACTCAGTGCACTGCTGGGCGAACTCAACGTCGCCGCGTGCCGTGGCGATCGGGGCGAAGCGCTTGAGCACCTCGAACATGAAGAACGCCAGCCAGACGCTCTCGCCCTTGCCGCCGCTGCCAACGCGGTTCATCCCGTCGTTCCAGTCGCCGGCGCCCATCAGCGGCAGGCCGTGCTGGCCGAGATGCCAGCCGTTGCGGATTGCGCGGATGCAGTGCTCGTAGAGCGATGCCTTTTCCTCGGTCACCGTTGGCAGGTCGTAGAACGACTCCTCCTCGGGCGCCAGGGCACGGCCCTCAAGGAAGGACACCTGTTCGTCGAGAATGCCGGTATCGCCGGTACTGCGTACATATCGGCAGGCAGCGATCGGCAGCCACAGGAAGTCGTCGGAGCACTGGGTTCGCACGCCGCGTCCGGTGGGCGGATGCCACCAGTGCTGCACATCGCCTTTGCGGAACTGCCGCGAGGCGCAGAGCAGGATGTGCGGCCGGGCGAGCCACGGACACTCGAGCATGAACGCCATGGAGTCCTGCAACTGATCGCGGAAGCCGTAGGCCCCGCCGGACTGGTAGAACCCGCTGCGCCCCCAGAATCGCGACGAGAGGGTCTGGTAGAGGAGCCAGTTATTGACCAGAAAATTGACCGATGGGTCTGGGGTCTCGACCCAGAGCCCGCCCAGGAGATGCTTCCAGTGCTCCCACACGGCCTCGAGCGCCGCGCGGGCGCCTTCATCGCCGCCGAAGGTCCGCACCAGGTGGCGAGCCTCGTTCTCATTGGCCGCTCCGCCCAGGACGAAGACCACATATCGCGTCTCGCCGGGCGGGATACTCAGACGCACTTCCACCGCTGCGCAGGGATCCAGCCCGGGGCCGACGCGGTTGCTGAGCTGCTGCCGCCCCAGTGCCGCGGGGTTGGCGGGGGAACCATGCCGGCCGAGGAATTCGGTGCGGTCGCCGGTGAAGGTGGTCTCGCCGCCGCTGCCGGCGAAGAAACCCAGGCGGCTGCCGAAGTCGACGCTGAATTTGTTGTCGGCGAAGATCGCCCCGGTCTGAGGATCGATCCGGGTGACGATGTAAGGCTGCGTGCGTTCCACCTGCTCACCCAGAACCCAGCGGCAATACCCCACGACTCGCACCGGCCGCTCTCGATCGCTCAGGTTGCGCAGTCGGATATAGGATATCTTAACGGGCGCATCCGGCGGCACCGTCTGGGTCATCTCGGTGAACAGTCCATTTTGCGTGTGCTCGAAGGCGGTGTATCCCATGCCGTGGCGGCAGACATAGGGCGTGGGCCCGGTGGCCGGCTGCGGAGAAGGCGACCAGAATGTGGTCGTCTCAAGATCCTGCACATAGATCGCCTCGGTGGTCGGATCGCTGACCGGATCGTTGTACCAGGGGCTGAGGCGATACTCGTGGGCATTCTGATACCAGGTGTATCCGGCGCCGGTCTCGCTGACGACGGTACCGAAATTGGCATTGGCGATAAGGTTGACCCATGGCGCCGGCGTAGTCTGGCCTTGGGGCAACTGGATGACATATTCTCGCCCGTCAGGTGTGAAGCCGCCAATGCCGTTGGATAGCGCCAGATCGCGATGGGCCAAGATAAACTCGTCGGGTGCCGGGGCCTCGGCGGTCCGGGATGGTTGGAGTGCGGGGATATTGAGGCGAACCTCGCGCCGCGCCCGCCGGCGAATCTGTTCGGCGAAGCTGCCGGAGCGGTCATGCAGCACCACGCGCGCCGCCGCCTGGAACAGCAGGCGGTCGTCCTCTGGAATCTGCTCCAGCGAGCGCACGAAAATGCCTGAGGGCTGATCGAGCCATTTTGCATGGCCCATCGCACCCACCATGCCGACAATGTCATCCAGCAGCGTCTGGCGATATCCGGCGAATGCCTCGGTCCAGATCACCAGGTCGACGGCCAGGCCCTTGTGCCGCCAATACGCCTGGGCCTTGATCGCCGACCTGGCGACATCCAATCCCGCACGCTCGGTGATGCGGCAGAGCACGATCGGCAGGTCACCAGAGACCCCGTATCGCCAGAGGTCCGATTGCGGTTTGTTATTACGGGACAGGATGCTCGCATCGGCGCGAAAACGCGGGCTCAGGTAGAGGATCGCGCCTGCGAGCTGGGCGAACAATACCGCATCGGGTTCCTCAGCGCCCACCTGATGCAGCAGAACCTGACTATGCGTCCAGGCGGTTTCCAGTACGCGGTCGGCCATGCGTGGATCGTGATAGCGATCGACCAGGTCGATCAGGTGTTCGCGATGGTCCGAAGCCCCCATCACCGAATGCAGCTCGGCGGTTTCATTGGGCTTGAGGCGAATGCGCACGCGAATCGCCATCACCGGATCGAGCACCGCGCCGACGGTGTTGCTTAGTGGTCCCGGGCTCACCATCGCGGCAGGGCCTGACGGATCACGCCCACGTCCCAGAAAACGGGAGCGATCAGTCTCGTACGAGACTTCGACATCGGCGCTGCGGCCGACCATTGCGAAGAACATCCACGGCGATGGTTCGTCGGCGGCGCGAGGCCGGCGGTTGCACAGGATCGCCGATCGCGCCGGTAGGAATTGCGTCTCGAGGAACAGGCTTTGGAACGCGGGATGGGCGGCCTCGGCCCGCGGCTCGGCGAGCACCACCTCGGAGTATCCGGTCAGCTCGATCGTCCGCGAGCGGCTACTGGTGTTGGTAAGGGTAATCCGCCGCACCTCGACATCGTCCTCCGGGGACACCGCGACGAAGGTGGCGACTTCCAACTCGTTGTAGCGGCAGCGGAACTCCGCCTGCCCCTGCGAGAACACGGCGCGGTAGCGGGCCTTTCTTGCAGGCAGGGGCTGGTAGGTCGTGGACCAGGTTTCATGACGATTGACATCGTGGATGTAGAAGAATGTCCCCCATTTGTCGCGGGTCAGATCCTCCCGCCAGCGCGTCAGCGCCAGGTTGGCCCAGCGGCTTTGTCCCGAGCCGGCGCTGGTCACAAAACAGCTATATCGGCCATTGGACAGCAGATGCACTTCCGGAACGGTCGCGTCCTCAGGCGAAAGGATCCGCGCTGCGACGACAGCCTTATCTCCCGCCGCGGCCGTTGAAGGCACCGACTGATGCGTGATCGGCCGCTCCTCGATTTCCACCGTGGGCACGCGTTCCTGCAACAGCAGGACCGCCGCGCGCATCTCCGGGTTGGCGAGGAACCGCCGCTGCATCGGCTGGCCCAGCAGCACGCGCTCCAGGCTCAGTAGCGTCATCCCCGTATGGTGGGCCATGAACTGCCGGACGACGGCGCAGGTCTGGCCCTTCGGGACGCGCTCGGCCGTGAAATCAACGGCCTCGTACAGACCGTATCGTCCAACGAATCCCTCGCGCGCCATGGCCTTAAGGTTGTCGGTCGCCCCGACGGCATCGAGCATCACCGCCATCGCCGACGCATAAGGAGCGAGCACCAGATCGTCGCCAAGGCCGCGCTTGAGCCCCAGCCCCGGCACACCGAAGGCCCGATACTGGTAGTTCATGTGCGCGTCGAGCTGGTTATAGCCCGACTCGCTCACGCCCCAATAGGGCAGGAATTTCAAGCCATATCGCCGTTGCCGCTCCACTGCCCCGACGCACGACTCATGCAGCAGCGTGTGGTTATAGCTGGGCATGATCAACATCGGCATCAGATATTCGAACATCGAGCCGCTCCACGAGACGAGCGTCGCCGGGCCTTTTCCGCCGGCCGGGGTGCGCCCCAGGAGGAACCAGTGTTCCAGCGGCAATTGCCCGCGCGCCACCCCGATGTAGCTCGCCACGCGGGCCTCTGACGCCAGCAGGTCATACTGGCTGGGGTCGCGCCGATGGGTCTCAAAGTCATATCCGATTGAGAGCAGGCGCCGGTCCGGATCGAACAGGAAATCCAGATCTACGTCCGACATCGCCTGGCACTGGGCGACCAGTTCGCGCAGCCGCCCGATTCGCTCGGTGGCGTGGATCGAACACGACTGATCGTCGCAGTTTCCCAAGGCGGATGCCTGCCTGGCTAGTGCGGCCAGAGTGAGATCAGCCCGCAGCGCTGTATCGGTCGTCAGTGTTGGGACCAGCCACAGCAGGTCATCACGCAGATCATCGGACTGGAGCGCGATCTGGTCCAGCCAATACGCAGGTTCGGTGTCCGCGGTGAGCATGCCACGCATCTCTCGCGCGGTCTCAGCTACATTGTGAAGCTCAGACGCTGCCTCGCAGAGCAGTCCGGCGGGCCTGGGGGCCAACTGGGCCGTCAACTCGCTCACGAGTTTGCGCAAGCGCGTGTTCACATCGGCTGGCAGAAGCTGCCCGGCCTCGGCGTGGGTCTTCTCCAGTTCCTCCTCAAAGACACCCAGTGTGTTGAGTAGCCCCTCGCGCCAGCGTGGCGGCAGTACCGGCCGATCCACCAGTTCGGTCAGTCCCTGCTCCAGAGTCAGCAGACAACCCACAAGGTTGCCACTGTCGACACTGGAGACATAACGCGGATGAAGGGCGCGCCCGTCGCGCGTTGCGTACCAATTGAAGAAGTGCCCGCGATATCGTTCCAGTTTCTCCATTGAGGCGAAACTGCCCATCAGGCGCTGCGTCAACCGCTGGCCGCTGATGTAACCAAAATCCCATGCTGACAGCGTGCCCAGCAGACCCAGTCCGATATTGGTCGGCGAGGTCCGCTCGGCGATCCGCATCGCCGGAATCTCCTGGATGTTGTCGGGTGGGAGCCACGCCTGCTCGGCATTGATGAAATGCTCGTAATACGCCCAGGTGCGGCGTGCCAGGCGGCCGAGAAATGCCCAGCTTTCCTTGCTCAGCGGTACGACCTTCTCGACGCGATCGCAACTGATGAACCATGCCACCGGCGGCGCCGACAGCCAGATCACCGCCAGCAGTATTGCCAGGGGAAGCGCCACAGGATTGATCGTGACCGCAAGGACCAGCAGCAGCGCTACCACCAGGATGCCTCCGGCCATCTCGCGGCACATGTGGCTCAGGGCGGTCTTTCTCGCTGCGTCGGCGTCGTCGGCGGTCTGCCATTGGAGCATCAGGCGATGGCTGATCCCGATTCGCCATAGCGCCCGGCCGATGGCATCCAGGTAGACCATCGCCTGGTGCGGCAGGAATAGCAGGTCCAGCGATGAGATGAACATCGATCTCGCTTCGGCTTTCGCCACCAGCATCAGATGCCGTGGCCATCGCATGCCTTTGCCGCGCCGGGCGGCCCTGACCGCCATGCGGAGCAGGTCGGCCAGGAACCACACTCCCAGGAATCCCAGAGTCCAGGCCACCGGTCCCGGCCAGGGCATCAGCATCCCCAGGAACAGTGTCACCAGTGTCATCGCCGGCAGGACACTCCGCCGAAGATTGTCCAGAATCATCCATCGGCTGAGACGACTGAGCAGGTTGGTTGCGCGACCGCGCGGCGTGCGAACAGTCCGCGCGGCCCAGCCGGCGATCTGCCAGTCTCCGCGCACCCATCGATGCCGCCGGCTCATATCCGCCAGGTAGCTCGATGGATGCTCCT